>JALQWE010000327.1 GCA_023258825.1 Planctomycetaceae bacterium
AAAATGAGCATGATTGAGTTCGCGCTCTGCCCCGTCCTGCACGCGTTGCATGTCCAGCACGCGTTCTTTGTCCATGCGAATGCAGCATTCTCCTTCTCCAGTGACCACCGTGGTCCATCGAGGTGATGGGGCGGCAAGTGGTTTTTTTTCTGGTGTCCCCCGCCGTGCTGTCCCCTTGTTACGGGAACTGAGATCTTTCGGGGGCCCGCGAGATCGTTCGGCATCCCGCCTGCGTGTGAATCGACTAGTCCGTTGACTTTTTCGCTGGCGTCAAAACAGCGGAAACCAGCCGTTTAAGCCCATCGCAGATTTCGCTTCTACAGGTGATCGCAGCGGCAGGAGATGGTTAGCAATCCGAGGGCAGGAAGGCCATAGGTCCGGTGATCCCTCATTGGATTCATACCTGCCTTTGCGTCGCCCCCCACGTTTCTGTTGGACCGGTCCGCGCACTTGCGTCCGAGGCTCTCGCATGGCATTGCTTTGCAATTTCGCCGCAACGCGACGGCATGGGACCGTGCCTATCGCGAGCGACAACACGGCTGGCCAATTCAGGGGTCGGCAATCTCTTCGTGGGGCTGCCGCACGAAGGCACCACATGCCAGTTCGAAATCGGTGAGGCGGGGCCGACAGTGGTCAGTCGAAGCCACCGCGGGCATGCATCGCCTCACACAGCTGGTGAAGTAGAAACCGGCGCAGCCCGTAGTTCGACATTCAGGCATTTCAATTCCCCGTCCCGCCAGCGTCGAAAGCGTTAAGTAAACTAGTTCTGCGACATAGGAGAACGCTATTTTGCGACATGAAGCTGCAGATGAACCTATATGTGACACTATTCAGCGACAAACTTCCCCATGTGACGTTAATTGCGTTCGAAGTAGGACATAGTTTTCTTGTTTTTTCAGATTCTCCGGGCTTTGCTTTCCTTCCCATTCTCACTCATTGCTAGGCTGAGACGAAGCCATGGGCGGTGCTCGGGGGGCGACCTGGATGTCCGTCCTGGTGCAGAATCACAATCAGCACTTCCAGTCGCGACGCTCCGCACGGCCGTTTCAGTCGGCTGCATTGGGGGCAGTAGGTCAGGGGGCAGCCCTCTGCTGCGTTGTCGTCAGTCTCTTCAGGAAAGTCAGCTCCTATGGATCGCAGGTCATTCCTCCGGTCAGTCGGTCAGGTCGGTACTGTTGCGGGCGCCGCGGTCGCGGCACCTGCCGCCACTCAGGCCGAGGGCTATCGTCGCTGTGCGGATCCGCATTTGAAGTTCGTGGCTGAGCAGGTTACGAAATGGGCTCAGGAATTGCGCGATCTGAATTACGTGCAGCCCAGAGAGGTGCGGGCAACGGATCACATCGGCGCGGTGGAGCAGGGTGTGGCTCCGGAGTGGTATTGGTTTCATCCCGACCAATCACAACCACACCAGCATCCACCCCTGGCTCCCGGGGCTGCCAGGTCACCTCGTCCCCAACACATTCGCCGAGATGCCGACGAACAGATTGTGGAATTGGCGGCGTGCGATTTTGTCACCCAGATTATTCCAGGGTGGGTTACGCACGTTCTGGGCTATGGCGAAGTTCACAGGTCCGCTGATGGCAAAGAGCTGTCCTGCCAGCCGCAGACGCCCGGTCCAGCCTTTAACGTCCGCTTGTTTCATCCCCTGATCGTGCGTGTGCACAACAGAATTGATCCGCACCTGCACCTGGAGGTCTCTGTGCATCAGCATGGAGGTCATATTCCGGCGCATTCTGACGGACACCCCAACTTCCTGATCCTTCCGGGCGAGCGGCGGGACTATTTCTATCCGAACTCCGTGCCACTGCAGGCAGATCTGCAGGGAAATCAATGGGTGCCTCGGGACGGTGAATGGGACACCAATGAGACTCAGTCCACCATGTGGTATCATGACCATGCGGAAGACATCACGGCTCACAACGCACTGATGGGGCTGGGCGGTCTGTATTTTCTGCGAGATAGCCGGGAAGACGAATTGCGTCAGCAGGGAATTCTGCCGGCGCTGGACCATGAGATCCCCCTGGTGCTGAAAGACGTCTGCCTGCAGCCGATCACCGATGAATCGCTGATGCTGTGCAAGGTGCGTGACGAAGTCGAAAAGCTGAAGAAGGCTGGCGAGTCGATTCACGGCGAGGCACGAATTCATTTCGACCCGTTTGATCACAACGGAACGCTGGGCAATCTGGTGCTGGTCAACGGGCAGGCGTATCCGTTCAAAGCCGTGCGGCCTGAGGCCTACTGGCTAAGACTGCTCAATGCCTCGCTGGCTCGTTTTTACAATCTGGAATTCTGGGCCGTTCATCCGACCACTCTGAAACACCGTCGGCTGACGTTTCTGCGGTTTGGGCGTGACAGCTGGATGTTCCAACACGCGATCTCCCAGACCTCCGTGTTTCTGAGCATGGCCAACCGCGGCGATGTGTATCTGGATTTCGCCCAGTGCCTGGCAGAGGACTGGAAGGAGTACTGGCAGGACGACCAGTTGCAGGTGCTGATGGTCAGTACACTCAATCAGAAGGATGGCCGTGGCCCTGGTCATGGGGACAACGAGGCGACGGCCACGGAGCTGCCCCGCGGAGCTGCGAATGAGCTTCCGGAAGATCGTACCGATTCCCTGCCGTTGATTCAGTTCCGGGTGCAGCGGGGCGGCGAGGTTGTGCCGCAACCCACGCACATGACGGAGCAAGTCGAACTTCGCCCTCATGAGCAGCTTGCCATTCCAGAGAATGTGCGTGTCCGGGAATTCAACTTTGAGCGCGGACGTGGTGCATGGCAGATCAATCATCGCTTTTATGATTCCTGCACTGCCAATGTCGTCCATGATTTGTGGAGCACCGAGTTATGGATTCTGCGAAATCGCAGCGGCGGCTGGTGGCATCCGATCCACATTCATCTCGAATCCCAGCAGCAAATCTACGTGCAGGCACGCAACCAGCGAGGCGAGCGAATTGTCCTGAAGCGGCCTGACTATGACGTGCATCGGTTCTGCAGGGACCGAAATATTCAACTGGAACTTTCGGCCGAGGAGATTGAGACGGCCGACGAAAAGTGGAAGAGCAGCTTTGCTGAGATGCAGAATCACTCGTCTGACGACCCGGATAAGCTGAAGTTTGACCAAACAGTCTGGAATCTGGAGATCAAGCACGACACGCATGTGCTGGGGCCCAACACGGAGGTACATCTGCTGATGCGATTCCGTACTTTCGAAGGCCCATTCGTCTTCCACTGTCACAATCTGAACCATGAAGACATGCGGATGATGTATCAGATGGATCCTCGCGAGCGGACTCAGAGCGATGTCTCGGTTGCTGATGAGGAGTTACGTGTTCGCGGCAGCCATTGGTATTTTGCCTCCAATGCTCCGCACCATTGTCATGAAGAACCCTCCGGAGGTGCGGTATGAAACAGGATTCCAAACTGGTAGCCACCACAGAAACGTCGGAGAGTTCTGTCGCTGTGCAGCAGACGGCACCAGCTCGACGAAGGGTACTGACCGCATCGGTGCTCGCGGGTGCGACGGCGACCGCGGCACTTTGGGCTTCTGCTCGCCGGGACAAAGCACAGCCAGCGGCGACGACGGAGACCGATGACCCAGCGGGCATGTTTCTGGTTCCCGGCAGTCGCCATTCCGATGCCATTCCGGACGTTCCGCTGCTGACACAGACGGGGCAGACCGTACGCCTGTACTCGGATCTGATTCGGGATCAGCGGGTGCTGATCAGTTTCATGTACTGTCGCTGTCAGGGCATCTGCCCGGCCTCCAGCGGTCTGATGCAGCGTCTGCGCAAGATTCTGCCACAGTATCTGGGTCCTGATCTGCGATTGCTGTCGCTGACTCTGGACCCGGAACATGACACACCCCGGGAACTGCAGCGCTATGCGCGCGCATTCGGGAGTGGGGACGATCAGACGACCACGCCGTGGACCTTTCTGACGGGAGGTGCGCAGCAGATCGAATCGGTTCGTACGGCGTTGGGGTATCGCGATCCGGATCCTGTCATCGACGCCGACCGGACGCAGCATGCGGCCATGCTGACCTTTGGAAATGACGCGGCGAATCGCTGGGGGACGCTGCCTGTGGGGTTAACAGAATTGCAGACGGTCTCCGGGATCCTGCGAGTCCTTGGAAATTCGACCGCCGAACGCTTTGCCGTGGTGCCGCGTCCGGTCTAGTTGGACTTCCTGACAGCTGTCCGGCGGGACTTGAGCCGTGTCGATCGTCCACAGTCCTGCAGGAACGTGATCGCTGCTGAGACGACATCGCGTCCGGCCGATCGCCGATTGCTCATCTCATCCATGATTACTGAATGACTCGATTGGACCATTTCCATGAATCGCGCATTTTCTGATACGGTCACTCGACGCATTGTCGGTCTCTCCCCTTGCCTGACCCTGTTATTCCTCACCCTGCTGACGCCGGCCGTATGGGCCCAGCAGGAAGTGCAACAGGACAGCACGTCCATCCACGACGACATGGCTGCCAAACGCCGTGCCATCAACGCTCGTTCCGCATCGCCATTGACACCGATGACCAAAGATGAGTTGCTCGGACGACATCAGGAAGGACGCGGGAGAAGCGATCAGCAGCGGCTGGAAACGGACTTCGCAGGAACGCGGCAGGCAGCAGATCACCTTCGGAATGCCATGCTGCACGCAACATCACCGATGACCACTGAACGAGCTCAGCGACTGCACCTGGAAGGTGCCCAGACGTTGATCAGCAATCTCAACAGCATCATCAGGAATCGACCCGCTGCCATTGCTCTCGGTAAGGCTCTGTTCTGGGATTCGCAGGTGGGCAGCGACGGGCAAACCGCCTGTGCATCCTGTCATCATCAGGCGGGGACTGACAAGCGGCCATTTTCACTGGGCGTGGGGCACCGTCTGCTGACCAGTGCCACCGGTGAGGCGCTATCTGACGGATTGGAGCCCAGCAAGACGGTGGAACCGGACGCGATTCTGCACATGTTCGAGTCGCGGTGGGGCGGAATGATCGACTTTCCTGCCTTCCTGAATGACCTGGCGCTGCAAGCCCTGACCATAGTAAAGGACTCCGTGCCAAGCCCGGATTTCC
>JALQWE010000328.1 GCA_023258825.1 Planctomycetaceae bacterium
CGTTGGGCTGATTCCGATTCAGCATGCACAGCAGTCGGCCATACCCATCCATGACCTCGAAACCGAAATTCATGTAGTAACGGAAAGTCTCCGGGGACTGCTGCAGAGTCTGCATGTCCTGCTCCACCAGTCGTCGAAATTCCTCTCGCGATGCGACGGCGTGCATGTAGTGCGCGGATGCCGCATCCGGACCAACTTTGGCCTGCAGAAAAGATCGGAGTGCTGGTGGAATCCCGGTTCCCATCGGACCCCACTGATCCGACCATGGATTCGACAGAAACTCGGTCCATCGGGCATCGTCCAACCCGGCAAACTGACCCGAAGGCAGCGAAAAACTGATTTCCGGAGTGTCAATCCCCAGCAGTCGCAGTCCCAGATTTCCATCGAGCTGAACATTGACCGTGTCGCCATCGTGAACGGTTTGCGCCGGTGTTCCCGGGGCAGAATCCACCAGGCCTGATCGCGCAAACCCTGTCGTGCGATGCTTTTCTGAATCCGTCAGGATCGCCTTCTTCGCCATGTCCCGTTCCCCCTGTCCACAACTTCCGATTACCCAGCGGTTCAATGCCCGGTGTCAGCCCTGAGGCCTGTGTCTGCACCGCAGCGGCGCCGTTGCTCATCACACTGACAGCAGTTCGGCTCCGCCCGATGACAGCAGATATTCGGCGACAGTGATGCCCAATGTTTCCGCCTGATTCACCGTGCCCACCGCCGATTGTTCGACCCGTGTCTGACCATCCAGCGACAACAACACACCTGTCAGTGTCAGCGTGTCGCCGTGCAGCTCGGTCCAGACACCCAGAGGTGCGTGACAACCGGCACGGAGAGTTCGCAGCAACGCGCGCTCTGCGGAAACTTCTGCCGTAGTCGTCGAACACGACAGTTGTGCCAGCAATGCGCGAACCTCTATGTCGTCTTCCCGAGTTTCGATACCCAGTGCGCCCTGACCCACTGCCGGGTAGAGCAGTGGCGGATTGAGCACCAGTGAGATGCGATCGTCCAGTCCCAGCCGTCTCAAACCGGCCTCCGCCAGCAGAATCGCGTCGAACTGTCCTTCATCCAGTTTCTTCAGACGCGTGTCTACATTCCCGCGAATCTCCGTCGGCTGCAGGTCCGGGCGATGATGAAGCAGTTGCGATTGACGACGAGGGCTGCCGGTGCCGATCCTTGCTCTCTGCGGAAGCTGATCCAGTGATGTGAACGGACCCTGTCCGGACGGCAGCAGTAGACAGTCACACCGCGGAGCCCGGGGGGGAACACAGGCCAGCGTCAAACCGTCCGCCAACTGCGTCGGCAGATCTTTCAGACTGTGCACAGCCATGTCGGCCCGACCGTCCAGCACCGCTTTCTGCACCTCTCTTGTGAACACGCCCGTTCCACCAAATTGACGCAAAGCATCCGTCTGGTTCTGGTCGCCGGAGGTCACGATCAATTCGAGTTCAACCTCGGGCGCCTCCGGAAGTTCACGCAGACGCGCGGCCATGTAATTGGCCTGCCAGAGCGCCAGAGCGCTTTTTCGAGTCGCAATCCGCAGTGTTTTGGTAGCCATAAATCCCGAATTCACTCCCCGAGTGCTGAGCCTGAGACTCAGACACATCACACAATCCTGACTGTCCAGTTACCCGCAGCCGGAACAATCAGACACACTCAACACAGACCAGGCATGGTTGGCTGGCCAGGGCGGCCTGAGATCAGGGGGCCCGAGCCTTTGCAAACAAAATTCCGGCGAATTTCAGTCCATCGCGAAATTCGCCGGAGGCCTCAGATTTTGCTTGACTCCGATGATGCGGCCTGATCACGGCTGCAGGATATGTTTCCCGTTCTCAAACTGACGGTGACACGTGTTGCAGCTTTCCAGCATTGCCTTCCAGGCTGTTCCCGCGGCCGCAAAGTCTTTTTTGACCCCGGCGGCATACAGCGCCGCTCCCTTTTCTCGAGATGCTTTCGCGTGCGCATTCCAGTCCGCTCGCCCCTCTTCCGGAGCCCGGCTGAACAGCAGGTTGCAGCTTTCCGCCAAAGTCAGCGAATCCGCCTTGATGGCCTTCCAACCCTTGTTGTCAGCCGGTGCAGCAGCCATCGACTGCTTCAACCGCAGATACGCCGGCTGAAACACATACTCCATAAATTCATGCATGCTCTGCTCCACCGGTTCCACATCATTCTCAGGGACCGAACTGTTGTAGCCGGCCGCCGATGATTCAGGAGCCGCTGAGAACAGGGCCATTGCCGCCAAAGTCAAAGCGAACGCGCACACAAATCGCAACATCTGCATCTCCTCCAAAACTCAAAAAGGGGTCAGGTCTCATTTTTTTTCGGTCTGCCTCGCGGCCTGGTCGTCTTCTCCAGGCCCAGACGAATGGCACTGTTTTTGGCCCACTGCTCATCACCAAACGGGAAGCCACGCTTCACACTGTTCCGCAACGCCTGCAATTCGTCGTCCGTTTCTACTCGGTTCACCCAGGCACGCCAGTTGCGAGGCAGTGGAGGGTCCTCGGGAACGGCCAGCCATCCGGGCACATCAGTGACCTGACGACGCGCACAAGCCGAGCCCCATTTCCAGTCCTCTGCGATCTCAGTGAGATTTGCCCGCACGGGATTTCGCTCGACATATCGCATTACGGTCAACAGGTGGTGATCATTTCGAATCGGAAACGATTTGAAGCGTCCCTGATACAAATGCCCGGAACCACCGGTCTTGTAGTGAGCGTGCCACCGCATGGTGTGCATCACGGTCAGCCGACGAAAGAATTCACTGACCTGATCATCCGACGTCGGACTGACAACAAAATGCCAGTGATTCGGCATGGCCACCATGGCAAAGATTGGCAGCGGGACAATTTTCCACGTGTCGTCAAGCACCCGCATGAAGGCGTCGTAATCCTCTGGCTTCTCGAACAGCGTTAAGCGAGCCACGGCTCGATTGAGCACATGAAACACTTCGCCTGCGGGACAAATTCGTTTGCTTCGTGGCATGTCGTCAGAGTAACAACCCGAGAAAGTCAAATCAATGAAGCCTGCGCCTCCGAAAAGAGACCTGACCCCTTTTTCAGCGGATCGTGAGCTTCAGTTGTGATTCGGCGGTCTGGCGGCCGAGCTGATCGCTGATCCGGATTCGCACGAACCAGGTACCTTCAAGGGCTGGTGCTGTCAGCTCGAAACTCTGGAAATAGTCCGTTCGCTCTTCGTCGCATTCATCAGGAATCTCAGGCAGACGAATCGTTTCCACGACCTCGCCATCCTCCTCCCGCAGGAATTCAATCACCGCCGCAAATTCGGTGCGATAACGCCCCTCTGACGTCCGCTCACTCCGGAAGTTGCGAAGGCCGGCATACAGCAATAGTCGCTGGCCAGGCTCAAAGTCCGACGTCGGAAATTCAGTGACATTGCCGAAGCCGTCGATGCGACTGCAGAACTGCAGGCGGTACAGATCCAGCTTTGCGAGCGGTTGCAGGTGTCGCGCCGCTGTTCGCACCTGACTGACAACTTCCGCCAGCTGTTCCGCTCGAGGGACCTGATCGTCTGCTCGACGATAATGGTTCGTGGCCATCATCATCGCCTGCCAGAATTCCTGTTCTTCAGCGGGTAACGAGTCAATGATTCTTACTGATTCTGCTGTGCGACCAGCGATGGCGTACAGCATACGCAGATCTGTCTGGCGACGACGCCACTCGACGGTATTGGTTGGTCGTCCTTCTCCGGCTCCCGGCCATTGACGCAACTCCTCTTCCAGTTCAGCGATACACTGCTGAAGGGCTGTAGACGTGAGTGAGGGATTGCTGCGGTCAGCGCCTCCGGCATCGGCTTCCACTGCACTCGGCGGATCCGCCATGCCTTCGGGTTCTGTTTCCGTCGGTTCCGTGGGCTCCTCACGTTCGGTGAGCAGGCCAAAGGGGTCCGTCCAGCGCCGTGTCGATTTCCGTTGCCGTTCGGCCGCGTCCTCGGACCTTGGGGCATAAAGATTGCGAAAACGGTCCAGCATCGACGGCTCTACTGCGGTCGCCGAATCCGGAGTTGTTGCCTTGTCTGCTTCCACTCCCTTCGGCTCGACTGCCCCGGTGGCGTCGGCTTCCCTTCGCACTGTACGCAGGCCGGCCTGACGATTGACCGTCCCCGAGTTGCGAGCTTCGCTCGGCGTTGTCGGAGTCTCAGACTGTCGAACGGCTGGAGCGACCTGCTGCATGGCAGTCGGGGTGACCTTCGTACCGCGCTGATTCCTGGTGTCGTTTGTGACTTGCGATGATTCCTCAGCGTTGACCGACGTCCTGGCTGCTCGATTCCGGGGAACAACGGACGGTTCTGTCTCTGCCGATCCCGCAGCTGACGACAGCGAGGCGTGTCCGGCTGAAGCGGAATTCGACGTACTTCGCGAGTTTTTTGATTTCCACGGCGACGCTGCTGCGGCCGGTGAATCCGGTTGCTGGTCGTCGTTGAGTTCAGTTTGGCCCACGGGAAAGGGCAGGGGGACTGTCTTCTTCGTTCGGATCACAGGTTGAAGCAGGGAATGACCGCTGCGGCCGGTTGATCCGCCCGACTTCGCGTCGTCCGAATTAACCAGTTCATAGTTCGCTGCTGCTACTTCCCTCGAACCGTCACCGAAGGCGTGTTCTGCGGCGTCGGCCTCCCGCTCCTCGTCGCCCTTCAGATCCGCAAGGTTGCGGTTCCGGGACGAGGCTGAAGAAAATCCTGTCAGACCGCTGCTGGCACAGCCCGGGAACAGGACGCACGCCAGCACCACACCCAACTGCCACAGGCAGGGCTGATCGCGACGGCGTCGATTCCGGTTGGAAGGCTCATCCATGAGCATTCATTTACCAGGCAAAGGAGTCACTGAGTCTGAACAATCTGCGTTTTGCGCGTTCCTACACACTCTGAACTGTATTTGCGAACGGAATCTGGTCACAAGACGGAATCCACCTCAGATGACCCTCCCCCTGAATTAGGGCATCGCATCTGCCATGCTTCGGCAGAATTCGCCTTAAAGCGGGGCATTTAGGGGTTATGGGTTGTTTTGGGGTTCCTGCTGCACCGGCCTGCTCGGGGGGAAAAGGGGTTGGGAGGGGGCT
>JALQWE010000329.1 GCA_023258825.1 Planctomycetaceae bacterium
ATAGCGTCTGGAGACAAAGCGGCCGGTGGGGCTTTCGTTCATTTCCAGATTGATCAGGGTTCCACCGGGTGCCAGCAGTCGGATGAGTTCCCGGAGGCTGTCTTCGGTCGAGCTTGCATAGCCGACGACGGCACCGACGCAGATCAGGTGAAAGTGGTTCGGGGGCAGGGTCACGAGTTGGCCGTCGGGTGTGACCAGTCGACTGGGGTGTGAGATATCGGCGACACCGACCTGGATTCGCGACGGGTCGATCTGTCGGATGCGGGCATTGTCGAGGGTGGTTGTCAGGAAGCGGGATTCGAGATCGGTTGCGGTGAGTGTGGCGGAGGGGAAGCGTTCGAGGAAGTGCAGTCCGAGCATCCCGGTGCCGCAGCCGGCATCGAGGATTTTCATGTGATTGCGGTTTGGCAGATCGACGCTTCCGAGGAATCGATGGATACTGCGTTCGTACCCCAGTGACTTCAGGAAGAAGTCATAAACGCGAGTGCTTTTGTACAGCCGGGGGTTGAGCATGGGCAAGACGATCCAGGCGACTTTGAGTAGGGCAGGGTTGTTGCGAGAACCTGACAAAAAGTCCGGCAGCGTGGGTTTGCTGTCGCTATGTGCTGCGGGTTTTGCTGTTGGTTTGGGTGAAGTGAACGTCTTTGGACTGGACGACTGCAGGTGCGGTTTATTGTGGCAGGTTTTGGCGGCAGGAAAAGTGAAAGACGGTGAAGAAGCGGCCGGGTTCAGCGGGACTGCAGTTGCAATCGGAGACGATTGAGGGCGGTTCTGGCGGCACGTTGGCGGAAGATCGCGAGGTTGCCGGACATGCTGACATCGACCACCTCGACGGCCTGGTGATTTCGGCGGGCGATTGCGACGAGGCCTTTGCGGATGGTGACGCCGACGGAGGTGGTTTCATCGAGGAAGGGGGATGAAAGCAGCAGGTAGTCGGCCTGATGGGACTTGAAGTAGCCGGGGATCATGTCGTGGATCAGGCTGGACCAGCGATCGAGTGGCGGTTGGGTGTGGCTCTGGAGGTCGTGCAGTGGCTCGCCCCAGGCACCCGGGATCACGAGGGATTCTTCGACGACGGCCTGTGCGGCCTGCAGTTCGGTCATCCAGAGGGCAATTTGTCCGCCGGTGGTTGCACCTTCGAGGAGGGCGACTTGTTGGTGTCGCATCTGAAGCAGGCCGGCGACGACGTCGTGGAGTTCGGCATCGCCATCGCCGTAGACGGCATGTCCGAGTCGTTCGCGGATTTGCTGTTCTGTTTGTTCGCAGAGGAGGAGCGCGGTTTCGGGGGAGGGGGAGCGGGCGGTGATCCAGAGGGAGATCACGGCTTCGCTGGCGGTGATACCGACTTCGGGATTACGACCTCGCGCGGTCAGGTCGCCGAGCAATTTTTCGGCTTCTGATTCTCCGTAGCCGAAGGTGCGAACGACTTTTCGGCAGAGCTGCATCCCGCTGGCCAGCAGGTGGGGGCGGACCTGCTGTTCGAACATGGGTTTCATTTCTGCGGGGACACCGGGCATCGCGGCGAGCAGGCAGGAGTGGTTGTTGGAGGCGTGTGTGATGCGGAGGAGGATACCGGGTGCGGTACCGCAGTGATTGGGGATGACCTGAGCGAATTCGGGTCGATCTGCCTGGCAGAGATTTCGTTCGGGCATCACGCGTCCGCGTGCGGTGAAGAGGGCCTGAATTCTCTGAATGGATTCTTCATCGCGGACGAGTTTCTGGTGGAAGGCGTCAGCGAGTGCTTCGCGGGTGAGGTCATCGAGTGTGGGTCCGAGTCCGCCGGTAATGAGGACGACGTGAGCGCGGGCCGCAGCGGCCTGGAATTCGGCGACGATGGCAGCTTTGTCATCAGCGAGTGTGGTGTGTCGGGTGACGGTCCAGCCGAGGGCTTCGAGTTCCCGGCTGAGCCACTGGCTGTTGGTATCGAGGCGAGAGCCGCAGGTCAATTCGGACCCGATGGCGATGATTTCGGCGTCCACGGTTACTCCCATTCGATTGTGGCCGGGGGTTTGGAGCTGACGTCATAGACGACGCGATTGATCCCGCGGACGGAGTTAATGATGCGAGTGGAGATTTTTCCGAGGACATCCCAGGGGAACGGGTACCAGTCGGCGGTCATAAAATCTTCTGTGCGGACAGCGCGGACGGCGGCCACATTTTCGTAGGTCCGGTCATCTCCCATGACCCCGACGGACTGTACGGGCAGGAGCACGACGAAGGCCTGCTGAATCTCGCGGTACAGATTGGCTTTGCAGAGTTCATCGATGAGGATGGCATCGGCTTCGCGGAGGATGCGGAGTCGATCATCGGAGACGGCGCCGAGGCAGCGGACGGCGAGTCCGGGGCCGGGGAATGGGTGTCGCCAGACCATGGCTTCGGGCAGTCCGAGTTGTTCGCCCATGCGTCGGACTTCGTCTTTGAACAGATCGCGGAGGGGTTCTATGAGTTCGAACCCGAGTTCATCGGGCAGGCCACCGACATTGTGGTGGGACTTGATGGTGGCAGCGGGACCATCGGGGTTGGCACCGCTTTCGATGACATCGGGATAGAGTGTTCCCTGGGCGAGGAAGCGGGCATTGGGAATGGATTTGGCTTCATCGCGGAAGACTTCGATGAAGACGCGGCCGATGATTTTTCGTTTTTGCTGGGGGTCTGAGACGCCGGCCAGTTCGGAGAGGAACCGAGCGGAGGCATCGACGACATGCAGGTCGGTGCGGAAGTGCCGGGAGAATTGTTCTTCGACCTGCTGACGTTCGTCTTTGCGCAGCAGTCCGTTGTCAACGAAGATGCACGACAATTGATCACCGATGGCTTCGGAGATGAGGGCGGCGACGACCGAGGAGTCGACGCCACCGGAGAGGCCGCAGATGACGCGATCGGTGCCGACGATCTCGCGGATGCGTTGTTTCTGTTGTTCGATGAGAGAGCTGATTTGCCATGTCCCGTGGCAGCCGCAGATTTTGCGGACGAAATTGGCCAGCAGTTGTCCGCCGAATTCGGTGTGAGTGACTTCGGGGTGGAACTGAAGACCGAAGATCTGCCGATCGCGATGTCGGACGGCGGCATTGGGGCAGGTGGACGTGGACGCGAGGGGCTGGAATTCGCCGGTGAGTGATTCGACCTGATCACCGTGGCTCATCCACGCCGTGAATGTGGGCGGGATTTCGTCGAAGAGTGGGTTGGAGGTCCCGGGCAGCTGGTGGCAGGGTGCGCGACCGAATTCGCGGGAATGTGCGGGCAGGATGCGTCCGCCGAGGGTATGGCAGGTGAGCTGCATGCCGTAGCAGATACCGAGGACGGGGATACCGAGTTCGAAGATGGCGGGATCAACTTTGGGGGCACCCGGGCTGTAGACGCTGGCGGGTCCACCGGAGAGGATGAGACCTTTGGGGTTGAGTTGTCGGATGCGATCGGCGGTGAGGGTGTGGCGCACGATCTGGCAGAAGACATTCTGTTCGCGGACGCGTCGAGCGATCAGTTGTGCGGTTTGTGAGCCGAAGTCCATCACGAGCACGAGTTCGTTGGTGGATGCTACGGGGGAGGTGGATGAGGTGTGAGCGGATTTGGCCGCACTGCCGGAACCAGCCATGAGCAATCGCAGTCGCAGGAAAGACGTCGGGGAACGAAGCCACAGAGACGACGAGAAGTCTTGTGGAAAAACGCGATAGGCTAGCAGAGAAGTGCCATCAGGAACAGTGTTCCGGGGGGTGATCCGGGGTGGCTGTCAGTTTTCCCGGGGTCAGTCATTCCAGGCAATCCGGTCGATTTGTTAATTCTGCCTACAGTCCGGGTCTCAAACCGAGTAGACTACGGCAGCCATGGGCGTTGTCCGGAACCTGTTCGCCGGGCAACGGCAGGCGGCTGGCCGTTGTTTGTCGTCTGTCGGTTGCGAGTGTGGGGCGGGCTGTCCCGACGGGGCTCACACGGCGACTCATCACCCGGAATCGGAATCTGTTGCTGCCATGTCTGCGACTTCACCAACGTCCGTGCGTATTGATCTGCCTCCGGCAATTCGGGGGCTGCTGCGTCAGGTGCGTTTCCGCATTCGTCGGGATTCGCTGCTGAGTGGTCTGTTGTTCAGCCTCAGTTGTGCGATTGCTGTCTTCTGGGGGACTCTGGCGCTGGAGGCGGGTTGGTTTCTGCTGCAGTATCTGGAGTTACCGCCGGGGCTGCGAGTGATACTGTTGCTGGCGATGAGCAGTGGGGCGGTGTGGCTGGGCGTGCGGCGGGTGATTGTTCCGTGTGTGCGACGCATTCGGGATGCGGATGTTGCTCTGCTGGTTGAGCGTCGTTTTCCGCAGTTTCAGGATCGGCTGGTCACCACTGTCGAATCGGCTCGGGGGATAACGCTGGAAGGTCCGTTGTCGCAGGTGATGCTGCAGCGTTCGATTGCGGAAGCGGAAGTTCTGGCAGGGCAGGTGCGTTGTGCGGAGCTGTTTGATACGCGACCCCTGCGAGTGCTCTGGATGGTGGCCGGCAGTCTGTTGTTGTCGGTCCTGATTCCGCTGGTCATTCAGCCGCAGCTGGCGGTTCGCTGGTGGAACGCGTTTGTGTTGTGTCGGGATGTGTATCGGGTGCGGACCACAGACATTGTGGCCACAGTGATTGCGCAGCCTGGTGACCGTCGAGTGGGCTTTTCTACCGATTCACCGCAGCCTGTGTACAGTCATCCGCGATCAGCGGATCTGGAGCTTGAGTTCTCGGTGCCTGCGGATGGGCCGCAGACCTGGCGTGTTCCGGATCGAATTCGGGTGGATGTGATGCGTGCGGACGGCAGTCGCAGCCGTGCCTGGGTGTCTCAGTCCTCTCCGCGGACCTATCGATTTGTAATCACTCAGCTGCGTGAACCAGTCGAGCTGGAGGTGCTGGCGGGAGATTTTCGTTCGCGGGTTCCGTGGCGTGTAGACGTGGTGGACAGAAATTACCTAAATTATCTCTTTTTCAGAATAAGAATAAAAAAATAAATAAAATGAAAATAAAAACAATGCTGAAAAATAGAAATAGAATGATAAGAACTGATAAAGATAAATTATGTATTAAGACTGAACCCAAT
>JALQWE010000330.1 GCA_023258825.1 Planctomycetaceae bacterium
CATCAATTCCACTGCTGACCACCTGCATTTTCCCAGTCAGCTCTTCGATTGTGGCTGAAAACAGCGTCAGCGGATTCTCGGACGTCATACGGGACTGCGGGTCCAGCACGAGCCGTTCCAGCCGGTGCAGGTGGGCGTGCAGCGACTGGTCCAGCAGGGGCACGAGGTCTCGGGCATCCTCGCGGATTTTTTTGGTGACGGCCTGAACAAGATCGCGTTCCTGGTGCCGCTGGGTGACCGAGAGCACCCGAGGGGCCGAATTGTCCTGCCGTTGGTCCAGCTCTCGAGTGTCCACCAGACGGCCGAACGGTGATTCCGATTTGCGTGCGGCCTTCATGGCAGCCTGCACATTTTCCAGCAGGGACTGAGCCTTGCGGGAATCGGGTTCTATTTTGAGGACCTCCAGAAAGGCTTTCTGGGCCAGACTGTGATTGCCGGCTTCTGTATAAATGCGGCCGAGATTCAGGTGCGCGTCGGCCATGCGTGGATTGAGTTTCAGGGCTTCCTTGTAGGCAGAGATCGCCATCGTGGTCATTTTCAGACCGCGTTGTGCGAAGCCGAGGTTGTACCATGCATCGGCACATCGTCGATCGCGTTGAACGGCACGTCGCAGCACCTCGGCCGCCCTGCGAAAATCCTCCTGCCGATTCAGTGTGGCCCCCAGATTGACCCAGCCCGCGGCATTCATCGGAAAACGCTGCGTCATCTGTTCGAAGGCCTGCACGGCTGCTGGGTAATCCTTCGCCGCAAAGCAGGCGATGCCCAGCAGGAAAATTGCATCTTCTGCAATGGATTCGTCTTCCTGCAGATTCTGCAGGAGCTGAATGGCGTCTACGAAGCAGCGGGATTTGATCAGTTGGCGGGCTTGCTGCAGAAGGTCGTGTGAAGAAGTGTCGGAATTCATGGTTCGACTCCGAGGCAGGTCACCGGCGTGAGCAAAAAATGCGATCCGTCGCAAAACGGAGTTACCGCATTGGAATGGGTGATCGAGTGGGTTGGCGGGAATCACCGAATCGGGGCTGCAGTTGTCAAATCTCTGCCGGTTTTCGCTGAAGGACTGGCGAAACCCGGCAAGCAGGGTTCTCAGGGTAACAGTTTGCCCGGACTGATGAGAATTGTAAATTCGAAGAAACCCGCTTTTTGCGGTGCGTCAGATCTTTCCCGACTTGCCAATGTCAAACGGGGCAAGAAGGCGCGAAGGGGTAGCCACCTGTTCAAGCCTCAAATCCGTCTCTGACGATCGACACAGCACATGCGTTCAAAACGCCACGGTCGTACTCTTTGAAGAGAACCCGGTCGAAGAATGTGCAGGTACCGAATGTCTCGATTGTTGGTCAGAAACGTGCTGGCTGTCTCCCTGCTGACCGCCGGTTTGTTTCCTCCCCGTGCTTCTGCGGACGACGCCAGGCAGACGCCGCTGGTGCGCGCTGTGCAGCAGTCCGGAAAGTCGGTCGTGAACATCCACACGGAAAAGGTGGCCAGTGACGATCGCGACGGCAAGTTTTTCGCCACGAAGCCGCGAAAAGTGACCGGGATGGGGACAGGAATCGTCGTCGACGAACGCGGTTACATTGTGACCAATTTTCATGTGATTCAGGATGTGGACCTGATCACCGTGACTTTGATTGATGGCAGCGCCTTTGATGGCAGCGTGGTTTCGTTTGACCGACGACAGGACCTGGCCGTGATTCGAGTGGAGTCGCCGACGCCGCTGACCGTCATGCCCATGGGGACCTCCAGCGACCTGATGCTGGCCGAGACCGTTTATGCCGTGGGGAATGCGTTTGGCTATGAACACACAGTGACTTCCGGCATCATCAGTGCGCTGCACCGTGACGTGGAAGTGGATGAGGTGCAGTCGTACGAAAACCTGATCCAGACGGATGCCAGTATCAATCCCGGCAACAGTGGTGGACCGCTGCTGAACCTGAACGGAGAAGTGATCGGGATCAATGTGGCGATTCGCTCCGGCGCCCAGCGGATTGGATTTGCGATTCCAATTGATGATGCACGCCGGACGATTGCTCGTCTGCTGAGCGTCGAGAAGCTCAACGGATTCACCCACGGGCTGCAGACTGTCGACATCAAGACGCCTCAGGAAAAGAAACTGGTGGTGGAATCGGTCAGTAAGGGGACCGCGGCAGAGTTAAGCGGGCTGGCGGCTGGTGACATCATTCGAAACGTTCGAGGCATCACGGTTGTGGATGCGACGGATCTTGAACGAGCACTGCTGGATCTGCCGCGCGGGCAGACGGTGGACGTCAGGATTCTTCGCGACGGCCGGGAACAGGTGCGTCAGTTGACTGTCGGCAGCGGACAGGCCACGGCTGACTTCAACGGGACAGAGTCCGTGGAAGTCGTGCGTCGGGCCGAGACATCGACTTCCGCGGCCTTGCCAGTCCTTGCAGTGACGAAAACGGCAGAGGTGGATGATCCGGCGCTGGTGCGAACATGGCAGGTGCTGGGCGTTCGCCTGCGAACTCTGACCACAGCGGAGCAGCAGGAGATTACTCAGCGAGCCTATCCCGGTGCCCGCGGTCCTGTGCGCTATAATGGCGGCCTGAAGGTGCTGGAGATCCGGCCCGAAAGTGTCGCGGCACCACTGTTGCGGGAAGGCGACATTCTGCTGGGCCTTGACGGGTTTGAAACTGTGAGCACCGGAAACCTCGGATTCATCCTCGGCGAAGCGCGAATCACCGGGATGGCCAAAATGAAATGCCAGTACTTCCGACAGGGGACAAATCCTCTGGAAGGAACCTTAAGTCTGACGAAGTAGAGGGAGCAAGGCCGTCGACAACAGGCAGAGGCAGGGCAGGGGTCGGCAACGGCGGGCAGAAATGCCGGGACCTGGCTGTCCGGCTAAGTTGGCGGAGCGCAGTGCGCACTGCAGACGGCGAAGGAATAAGTTTGGTCGAATCCCGGGGCCTGAGGGGATTCATTTCTTCACATCGGCAGCGAATTTGAGTAAAAATACGACCGGCAGTTGGCGGGCCGCGGTCACCAGCAGTGTCGGCCAATGAATTCACAACTCTGGATCTGGATTGGTGTTCGGCCGCACAGGTGCTGATTTTCCCGGTTTCGCAGGAATCCTGGGACAGAATGTGCTGAAAAGGCTGATTTTGTTGTGATTCGGCCCAGTAATGTCGTAAAGTAGGCTAGAGGTCGATTCGACGGTTGCACACCGGACTGTCGGATTCATGGAAATTCCCGTAAAAACCGTTCCGGGGCTTGCTGCCAATCCTGCAAAGGTGTGCGGCGAAGACACGTTTTCTATGTCAGCGGTAATTCGTACCTGCCCAGGGTGTCAGTCTGTCATTCTATCCGACACGGATCAGTGTCCGGACTGCGGTCACGTTTTTTATAAACGTCGCGGTTCTGAGGTGACGGACAACACGTTCGGGACCAGCACAGACGCACCGCGCGCTGCCGGTGGTGTTCGCGAAGCGTGCCCTCACTGCGGAGAAATGGTCCGCGCGGGGCTGCTGAGATGCTGGAGCTGCAATGGATTCATGCGCGCGGACATTGCTGCGCGGTACCATGACCTGACCACCAATCCTCAGAAAATCATCTACAGTACGATTCCGCCAGAGCAGCGTCAGGATTATTTGCCAGCGCGTGCGGCCACCGGACCCGGTGTCGAAGACGCCGACGAGTTCACTCTGGCAGACGACCTGCTGCCAGTGGGATCACGCAAAGCCGACGCTGCACCACCCGCTGTTTCGGCGGTCGTTCTGGACGCGATCACAAAGCCAGTTTCCGATGGGCCGGACAAACCACAGACGGTGACACCGGGCGGCGACGTCAGTGCTCCAGCCGGCGCCAAAGCCGCTGATACGGCGGAACCAGAGAAAGCAGCGGCCGCGGCAAAGTCCGCCGACGGAGTAGCACCAGCCAAACCGGTCACTGATGACTTGTTCGCCATTGCGATGCAGGAACAGAAAGACGATCGCCGACGTCGCAATGAACGCATGGCAGAGCGCCAAAAGCGACAAATGCTGATGCCCTGTAAGTGCGGAGCATGGATTCGGGTTCAGGACGATATGGCCGGCAAGGTGGTCCGTTGTCGACAGTGCCAGAATCCGGTTCAGGTGCCGGAGATCCGCAGAAAGAGCGTTGAAAAGAAAGAAGAGAAAGTTGTTCCTCGGCTGGATGTCACCTGGATCAACGATGTGTGGTTTCATGTGCTGACCCCCACATCTGTAGTTCTGAAGCCGGGAAGTCTGACCAGCCAGCATACCGAAGCAGACATCGCGATTACAGATTCCGGAGTTCACATCGTCGCGTTCTCGGCCGGAGAACCGAAAAAGAAATCTCTCCTGAGCTTCGGGTCTTCGGACAAGAAGCCAGACCGCGCGGCTCATCGTCGTCAGGTTCGGGAGCAGGTCGATGCCACTGGTGATCTGAAAGCTCTGACCAATTGTGAAGTCCGGACCATTTCACGCGAGCAGGCGGCTGAACTGAAACTGGTGCAGCCAGTCGTCAAGGTTCACGAATCGATGTTTGCCGGGGTTCCGGTCTTCGGCGAAGGCCGGATCGCCGTCTACCTCCCGATCGCTCAGGAAGCCGGACAACAGGCCTACTGCTCGTTTCCGCTCTCTGCCTGGCGCAGTTTCAGCAATCGACTCAGGGAACTGTTCGGTGTGCAGCTGCCTTCCGCAGAGAATGGTGTGCCGGATTCAGAGAAGGCCGAAACACTCAGCTGCTTCGTGACTCAGGCCAAGGTCGAATCGGTCCGGAATCTGATTTACTACCAGCAGGATCCGTCCTTTGAACTGGAACTGACCGGCTACAAGTGCAAAGCCTGTGGCGCGGCTGTCAGCGAAGAAGGACGTAAGAAGAACAAGCTGGGCGGCGCCAACGGCAAGGCGATTGCCAAAGCCAAATGCCCCAAGTGCAGCGGAAAAATGGGTGAAGAGCCGCTGTACAAGCTGAAGAAGGTCGCCGAGAAAACCGCCTCGGAGTGACGTAACGCCCCATAAAGGGGACATTCTACTTTAGGCGTTCCCGTGTGGTTGTCTGGCCTTCGCGATGGCTCCGAACTACGTTTGACC
>JALQWE010000032.1:0-13845 GCA_023258825.1 Planctomycetaceae bacterium
AGGCTTGGCGATGGCTGAGCCCCCACACAAAGGGGCGGGGCCAAGCACTATGCCAGATGTCCTCGCGCATGAGTTGGCGAGTCCGCATTTGCGCCGAGAGTTTTTGCAAACCGTTTACAGCTGGCGTTCTCGGACGACTCAGGTGTGAGCGAAGGGTATCAGCGGTTGCGGGCTGTGGCCAGTGCTGTTGCGAGTGAGATCCGCGGAGTGGAGCAGGATCACAGCATCATCTCCGCAGCCGGACTCGTGGCCCCGGAACGCCGCCCCCATCGTCCTGCGGTGAAGCGGTTTTTGCAGCCAAAGCTCTGTTTTTGCTGCGATTCCTGAATAGTCCGCAGCGGCAATAGGTATTGATTCGTTGATTGCCGCACAGGTAACATTTTCAGGGAACATGTCGAACGGCTATTCAGCTGCCGGGAGGAAATGGCTGTGCACTGAGCAGCTCTTACGAGCATCGCCAGCAAGCCCCTGCCAAGGCCGCATAAAGCCGACCGAGATTGTATCCAGCAGTGTTTTTGCCTGGTATTTCGAAGCGACTGGCTCCACATGTTTGTTGCATTTTTGGCCTGGACTTATGCGCTGCTGGGTTCCTGTGAAGAAGCCGCCAGGTTTTGCTGTTCGATGATGGTATCACGGTGAGTAACAACCAACTGCGGAAGGTCTGCTGTGGCATGGGTCAAAATCCTGCCGAAATCATTTCCTCCGGCACCATGCAGGTCGAAGGCAGTGTGGAAAAACGCCGCACTGAAGCAGCGAATTGAGTCGGTGGGTTTGATCGCAACAACACAGAGGGTTCGCTTCGAGCCCGAGTACGATTGAACAGATAAAGTGGAACATTAGAATTCCGCGGAGGACCATTGAAAGCCGTTCTCCCCCCCCCTGCTCATGCTCGGAATTGCAACCGCAGATTTGCGTCTGAAAGCGCAAGCCTTCTCCTTGAAATGGGCACACGTTTCGTGGGAGCGAAACGCGACGGCTACCTGTTTTGACAACGTTTCGCGACACGAGGTACACGCACCAATGACAACACGAAAAGCAATCCTGAGTGTGCTCGGCGTGATCTTCTTCGCCATCGTTGGCGGACTGACCGTTGGGTTTCTGACGATTGACCCGAATGACGGCAATGCCGCTGAGCGATTCTCGCTGCTGGGCGAGGCCACCGGGCAACTGTGCGTGATCCCGATCATTGTCATCGCATTCCTGTGGGTCAGAACACTGGCTTCGAAACGCAATACCTGACCAGACCGTTCAATCATGAAAAAGCCCCTTTACTCGCTCGACACGAGGCTCCACGTGTCGCTGCGTCAACAAGGCGTAGTCTCCGGTTGCCTCTCCTGAGCCGTGCGATCGCAGTCGCTCAGAATGCTCGTCGTGGCGTGTCGCCTCACATGCCGCCAGCCCATCAGATCACCCGAAAAAATCGTTCCGGGATCTCTTCTGCAGCCCAACTCGAACACCCGGACAGCAGACATCCATGGGGTTGTGTTCCAGTCACCAGGCTCCGTGGTTTGGCTCAGGAATTCGGCCGTTTTTGCAACTCGGGCGGTGCTCAGTGGGAAGTTTCGGGCGGTCTGCTATTCTTCTGGATGGAAAAAAGAGAACAGCAGCATTCTGCGGGGCACAAATGGCACCGTCTCAGGCTCCGATCAGGGAAATGCCTGGGAACACGACGTGATCCTCGGGATTTCAGGTCGTCACACCCGGGTATGCTGCCGATTCCCGAAAGTCGTGGCGTCCTGGCTGACTCTGAGTCGTCTGGTGTTTGTGAAATATCGATTTCAAGACTTGTTAAGTCCCAATTTCTATGTCTGCACTATCGCAGTTTTTTCTGAACCCGGCATTTTTTCTGCCGGGGACTGCGCTGGTGTTGCTGCCGATTCTGATTCATATCCTCAGTCGACTCCGCTACCGTCGCGTCCGGTTTGCGGCCATGGAATTCCTGCTGGAGAGTGAGGAGCTGAATCGCCGCCGGCTGATTCTTGAGCAACTGCTCCAGCTTCTGCTGAGAATCCTCGCCGTGCTGTTGATCGTCCTGTTGATTTCCCGGTTGCTGATTGATCCGGGACGCCTGTTGATGCTGCGTGGAGCAAGTGCTCATCATGTCGTACTGCTGGATGATTCGTTGTCTATGAAAGATCGTGACGGAGATGATCCGGTCTTTCAGAAAGCGTTGACAACGCTGGAAACCATGCTCGTTGAAGGCAGTCGCCAGGCCGGGGCTTCCCGTGTGACCATTTTGCCCATGACCAACCCGGGACGACCGATCGTCTCGGACCGCATTCTGGACGGTGCCTTCGTTCAGGAGTTCGTTCCCCGGCTGCGGAACCTGCCCTGCTCATTCCGCGCTGCAACTCCGATCGCCGGGCTGACGGCTGCGAAAGACATTCTGGCTGCTGACGGCAGTGTGTCACCACAGGTTCATGTGCTGACAGATTTTCGGGCTTCGGACTGGAACAACCGCCCTGAGGTGACTTCTGCGCTGGAAGCGTTGCGAACGATTGGCGCAGGAATCGACCTGATCCGAGTCAACGAAGATTCACGTCCCAATGTGGGAATTGTCCAGCTGACCTCAGAAACGCTCGCAACCGCTCAGGGTGTTCCATGGCGAATGACTCTGCGGGTCAGGAATTACGGCCAGTCCAGGGTCAGCGGTCTGCGGGGCACCGTTTATCTGGATGGTTCTTCTCTGCCCGGCAAAGTGCTGATCCCGGACATTGACCCCGGAAGCGAACTGGATGTCTCTCACGATCTGACGCTGGAGACGGAAGGACGGCATCAGGTGGAAGTGCGGCTTGAGGATGATGCGCTGCGGGAAGACAACCGTCGAATTCTGGTGCTTGAAGTGACCGAGCGACGGTCGGTGCTGATTCTGGACGATGACGGTCGTCAGGAGGACGCTGGATTCGTAGCGGCCGCATTGAGTGCGGATCCGGCACTGACGGGGCTGACCGCCGACATTCGGGCGTCACAATCGCTGACTGCGGACGAACTGAATAAGTATGACTGTGTCTACCTGCTGAACATCCGTGACCTGCCTGCCGATGTAGTGCTGCTGCTGGTCGAGTACGTGCGTGGCGGAGGCGGGATTGCATGGTTCCCGGGCGACCAGGCGAGCGTTCCGTGGTACTCAGACACCCTGCGTGCTCCGGAAACGCGGCTCTTTCCGGTTCCCCTTGGAACGATCCGTCAGGCGGCACCTGAAGTGGCCTCAGAATCCACCGACGCGATGCCGTTTGCGAATCCTGTTTTCGAGCAGCATCCGATCTTTCTGGTGTACAACGCCCCCGACAGCCCGTTTCCGGACACAGTACAGATAGCACGCTGGTTTCAGGTGGCCGGAGACTGGAATCCCGACGACGCAGAACGTGCCGATGGAGTTCGCACACTGATGCGACTGAGCACTGGCGAACCCGTGGCATTCGAACATACGCTGGGTAAGGGCCGGATTCTGACTTTTCTGGTCGGTGCAGGCCGTCAGTGGAGCAACTGGCCAGTCGCTCCTGCTGCCCCCGGGTACGTTGTGATGCATCTGCTGCTGCATCAGTACCTGCAGAAAGCAGTGGATGGCATTGAGCTGCGGGAACTCACAGAGCCTCTGCGACTGCAATGGCCTGCCACACAGTACACGGATACGGTTGAAGTTTACCTGCCGGATGCAGGCCCGGGTGAGGAGCCTGTCGCCGACACGTTTGCCCGACTACAGGCATCACCAATTGCCCCGGACCGCGCAACACCGGGGAAGTCGAAGGCTGCACAGGATCTTGCCGAACCTCCCAACTCGCCCGGTGGTACCACCGCTGAGGTGCAGCTGGGTGTGACGGTTCAACAGGCCGAGCGTCCAGGTGTGTATCGCATCCGGCGATTTCGCTCTGAAGGAGCCGTTGCAGATCTTTCCATCGCGATGAATGTTCCGGTGACCGAGAGTGCACTGACTTTGGCTGCCGCTGAACCGTTCGCACAATCTCCGGAATTGTCTCATGTGCGAATTCTGACAGCTGATGCGGCGACGGCGCTGGGAGGCGCCAGTGCAGGTCGTGAGTTGCGCTGGGTCCTGCTGGGCCTGTTAGTTGTGGTCCTGATTGCTGAGCAACTGATTTCCCTGCGGCTGAGTTTTCATCCGGAGGTGATCCGATGAGTTTTTTGCAGCAATCGTCAGCCACGACTGGCGAAACTTCCGCAGCGAAGACTCAGACTTCGGTGGCTCGTCCCACAACAGAAGTGGGGGGGCCCTCCACAACAGGAGTGTCCGAAACCGCGCAGGCTGCCAACTTTGAAACTCAGACGTTTCAGACGACAGAACTGGACCTGCCCGAATCCACATGGTCCATTCTGCTGCTCTTCGCCGGACTGGTTGCTTTATTTGGGATCACAATCAGAACGTCGCTGCGGGATTCACGGTTTCTGAAACGCCCGGCCAGAATCGTGCTGCTGGTACCACGACTGCTGCTTCTGCTGTGCGTACTGCTGATCCTGCTCAATCCCCAGCAACGTACCCAGCTCAGCCGCATCGAGAAATCTCGAATTGGGATCGTTGTGGACACATCGTTATCGATGCAGTGGCCAGCAGCAGATTCCGTAGCCCCCCCGACGACGGGAACCAACGCCGGGGCCTCGACTTCAGCACCGCCAGCCAGCGAAGAAAATCGCACGCAGGCGGTGATTCGCAGCCTCGTGGAATCCGGACTGCTTGCAGAGCTCAGTCAGACACATGTGGTAACGCTGTACACCTTCGACAATGGACTGGCGGGGCCGTGGGCTGTTGTGAGTAACGAGAGCGTACGGTTTGTACAGCCCGAAGCCACCACGGCGACCGCTGAACAGGACCAGGTGACTTCCGACAACGCTGGCAGATCCGCCACGGTGACACTGGACACCAACACCAGCCCTGACGCTGCAGCCATTCCGGATTCAGCCACACTGAACCGCTGGCGCGAGCTCCTGCAGCCGCGTGGATCCGAGACACGGCTGGGAGAATCCATCTATCAGATGATCGGTCAACTTTCCGGTCGGACTCTGGCCGGCGTGGTTGTGCTGTCGGACGGTGGCAGCAACGCGGGGCTTGAGATTGAACCTGCCAGGACTCGCGCAGAGCGTTCCGGGACAAAACTGATCAGTGTGGGTGTTGGCAGCCTGAAACCCAGGATGAACCTCTGGATTGCGGGAATGCAGTCCCCCACGGATGTTCATCAGGGAGATCCGTTCGATATCAACGTCATGATTCAGGGCACGAGTCTGCAGGGACAGGCGGCAACAGTGCGTTTGTTTCAGCAGAGTTCTGAGGGTGACGGCACCGATCGGCGTCAGATTGCCGAGCAGACTGTGACGCCAGAGAATGAAGCACTCCCCACATCAATCCGATTCACGCAGACGCTCGCAGTCCCCGGAAAGTATGAATTTGTCGCTCGTGTCGAGGCGGCTGGCGGTGCCGTGGAAATGACTCTGGAAGACAACGAGCGTCGGAGGACGGTGGAAGTCACCGATCGGAAAATGCGGGTGCTGGTGATTTCCAGCGGTCCGATGCGGGACTATCAGTTCGTACGCAATACGCTGTTTCGACATAGTGGCGTGGAATCGGATGTCTGGCTTCAGTCCGTTACCGATGAAAACGCGGGTATGGTGTCACAGGAATCGCGTCGGTTGTTGACAGGATTCCCCGCAACGGAAGCCGAACTGTTTGAATACGATGTTGTTGTGGCATTCGACCCGGACTGGAGCCGTCTGTCTCCAGCTCAGCACAGCTTTCTGAACCGCTGGGTCTCAGAGCATGCTGGCGGGTTGGTGATTGTTGCAGGAGAGATCTTTACCCCGAGACTGGCAGAGAACGCAGACGCCCTGCGCGAGATCAGCGTGCTCTATCCGGTGCTGCTCAATCGTCTGGCTCCGGCAGCGCAGTTATCTCAGGGGGCTGAGGAGCCATGGCCTGTTCTGCCCACACCGGAAGGTCGTGTGACCGAGTTCCTGAAGATTGCCGAAGAATCTGGTAGCACCAGCGTGGACCTCTGGAAAAAGTTCAAGGGGATTTATCGATCCTATCCGATCCGGGGACTCCGTGATGGAGCGGTTGTGCTGCTGCAGTATGACAATCCGCGGGCGCGCACGGACATCGGTATCCCGCCGTTTCTTGTCAGTCAGTTTTACGGTGCCGGCCGGACCTTGTTTCTGGGGTCTGCAGAAACGTGGCGGCTGCGTGAAATTTCTCCACAGGGGCACCAGAGATTCTGGACCAGTCTGATTCGGGAGGCCGGACAGGGACGGCGCAGTCGAGGGACGGCTCGCGGAATGCTCCTGCTGGACCGTTCTGAGGTCAACCCGGGTCAGGCGGTGACAATTCGTGCCCAGTTGTACAACTCGCAGCTGCAACCGCTGGCCGCTCAGGAGGTTTCCGTCACGATCCTGGACCCCGAGGGACAACCGGTTGCCGTTCCGGACCGACTGAACTCCGATGGCCGTGGTGCTGGACAATTCAGTGTCAGTTTTCGCCCCACGCGACCGGGAACCTATCGGATCTCAGTTCCAGTCCCGGAATCCCCGGATGTTCTCCAGACGGTTCTGGAAGTCGTACTGCCCTCACTGGAATCCCTCAATCCCGTGCAGAGCGTGGAAGTACTTTCCAACCTGACGAAGGACACGCGTGGACAGTACCTGCCGCTGGCGGAGATCGGCAAACTGTCATCTCTGCTGAGTGACGAAAGCCAGCCTGTCGTCGTGGACGAACAGCTCCGCACACTCTGGGACCGGCAATGGCTGATGTACCTGAGTATCGGACTGCTGGCCTTTGAATGGATCATGCGTCGCCTGTGGCGCCTGTCCTGAACACAAAAAGGGGTCAGGTCTCTTTTTTATGAGACCTGACCCCTTTTTTGCCTCCTCAGAAGTCGGTCCCGGAAAGCAGTCCTTCCGAACCGGCCACAGGGCGAGGGCGGGCACCGGAATGAGTCAGCAATGCGACATATGTTGTCAGATCAATGTGTTCGCTCAGCGGACGGGCTGAGCCATCGCAAAAGACGACGTTGACAGTTCCCGGGTGTCGGCTGTTGGGAAAAGGGGCCTGGCCGTCCACGGCATTGCGAGTCTGATTGATCAGAGGCGACCCCTTCGAAACATCGGGATACATCGCAATCTCGGGGACATAAGACACGCGGGATGTATCACATGGAAAGACGAATCCACAACTGAGGACGGAAGGATCCGCCCAGGATCGGGCGGAGTAGAAAGGACTGACGCTTGCTCCTGCACGATTGTTTTCGGACATCATGATGACATTGGCGCTTCCATCGTAAAGGCTGCGAAGATCGGTACCACGAGGTCCCTGAACTGGAGGCACCGGCGGCATGAAACTCTCCAGTTCATCCAGTTCAATACGCGGCTCAAACAGATTCAGCTCGGCGGTGATGCCAATCGTTGTCGATGTCAATCGCGAGACTCCGCCCCACGCAAACGGCTCGCTGACGGACCCATGAGGTAATTCCTGATGGACGCGGGGTGCCATTTCAGGAACGAGAAATCCCGAATCACCAACTCCGCAATTGACCACATAGGACAACCCGCCGTTCTGATCATGAGCCGTCTCATCGGAGGGACACGTCAGCAGAGGCAGGTTCATGGCAGACAGCGCAGTGTTTCGTGAACCGACTCCGGCAAACTCGGCGGCCTTGTCCCAGCGTTCCGCGACGGCGGTTTGATCGAAATACGGCAGCAGATCCACGACCCAGCTGTAGGCTGGAATCAATCCGTCTCGCAGGTTATTGCCGTTGGTGTCGACGCCATGATAGGTGCCGTAAGCCGGTGCTCGTCCCCGATGAGTTTCGCTGTAGGCGAGGCAGGAGAGGCCGAGGTTGCGCAGGCTGTTCAGGCACTGTGTCCGCCGTGCCGCTTCACGAGCGGCCTGAATGGACGGAAGTAACAGGGACATGAGTGTGGCAATGATCGAGATCACCACCAGCAGTTCGATCAGGGTGAATCCGGCCCGTTTTCGGCTTTGCGGCCCTTTAACAACTGATCTGCGTGACATTGTGGACTCCCACGGGACAAAGACAGGGAACGAAGGACTGACATGGTTCTGAGGAATACACATTTGTGTCGGAATGGCTGCGACATCGTACGGGTGGCCCCCGACAACACGGGTACCACCCGGGAAAACGCAAGCACTGAAGACACCATCGGCTGCGCAATTTTTCCGGTAGCGCGCAACGGGGGCGCAGGGTGCGGAGCGGAAAGCCCGGACACGTTGTTTGTGTAGCGGCCGGGATCATCAGGAAAGAACGAAAGACTCGGTAAAATCACGGCCACAGGTTCAGAAACGAAAATGGAAGCGTGGCATCAAGCAGGATTCCGGGCAGATTTTTTCTCACCGTGAACTCCGGGACGGCGTGAACCCGGGAACACATCCGAAAGTTCAGAAGCGCCTGACAGTTCAAATCGGAGTTGTCTTATCCTTCCTGCGGAATGCGCTATTTTGGTGCGAGTTCGTTTTGGGGGAAGCTGAAGACGGACATCGATGGGGGCAAGGGAAAAAAATCGGTCTTCTGCAGGAATTGCCGCTTCTGCTATGATTGCGTGCAGTGTGGACGCTGGCAGGGAGGTGAAGTGGCTGTCTGCATTCGTTCATAAGCGTGAAATTCATTCGTGGGAGAAGAAATCGATGCGTTTGCGATTGTGTTCCTTTCTGGCGATTCTTGGATGCGCGGTTCTGTCGTCTGCCGGTGTTCTGGCACAGGAAAAACTGAACTGGAAGTTTTCCTCCGGCGAGTCACTCAAGTATGTCGTGACGCAGTCGACTGATATGCAGATGGCGGTTGCCGGCCAGAAGCAGAGCCTCACAATGGCTCAGACCATGGACATGGCCTGGAAAATCCAGGACGTCGCAGCCAATGGTGATGTAACGATGAACCAGGTGATTGAACGTGTTCAGGTGTCGTCTGACGGCGGACTGATCGGTGGTTTCAAATACGACTCCAGCGACAGCAACCCACCGGATTCCGCCGTTGCTAAAACCATGGCGGACGTCTTCAGCAAGATCATCAACCAGAACTTTGCCGTCACCATGAAACCCACCGGCCAGATTGCCTCCGTGGACGTTCCGCCTCCGGTGATCAAGTCACTGGCCAACAGTGGTGGCGCCAGTGTGATGAACGAAGAGACGCTGAAGCAGATCATGACACAGTCCGCAGTGACACTTCCCGAAAAGGCTGTGAAAAAGGGCGATTCGTGGGAGAACACTCAGAATGTCGACCTGCAGTTCGGAATCATGACCATTTCTTCGGTCCTGACCTACACGGGCAACGATTCTGCCACTGGACTGGCTCAAATCACCATGAAGCCAACGATCACCATCAAGGGCAAGGAAGGACAACCGCAGCAGGTCACTCTGAAGAAAGCGGACGGCACGGGAAAAGTGGCCTTTGATATGGCCACGGGGCGGATTGCCCGGTCAGACATGGATTTGACGATGGAGATCTCCATTCGTCAGTTTGGTCAGCAGGTTGAGCAGACGGTCAAGCAGAAGACCTCGATGGTGCTGACTCCCTGATTGGGACAGGACTTGCATTTTCGGATGGTCGGATCCCTGCGGATCCTGATTCTTCTCTGCCAATGGATTGCGACGCCAGGCATTGAACGCACTCACGGGCCGTGTGGAAACGGATGGTTTTCACACGGCCCTTTCGTTGCTCGCCGGAAACGGGAAACTGGGCGATTTCCAGATCTTCGTCGATGTTCGATCGCTGAAACGGTGAGATAATACCGGCGGGGCTGCAAACCCCCAGAGCACTGCGGCAGCGATCCCGTAATCCGAACGTCGAATTGTCGCACCGATCTAGCGCTACTTTTTGCTGAAAATCAGTCGGGCAGGACCTTATGAAACGCATCTTCCTGACGCTGGCTGTACTGGCCAACGTGTCGATGCTGGCCGCGTTTATTCTGGGACTGCGGGTTGGCGACCCCATGACACTGGGCGGGCTGGACCCGGAAGTAAATTCCAGAATTGGTACGCACCTGCTGATCGGACTGGCCGCGCTGACCAGCGTCACTCTGGTGCACGCCCTGCTCTTCACCTACTTCATGGGCACAGGACGCTGGCTGGAAGAAACGTCGCAGGCCTACAGCCTGCCGAAAGACTATTTCCAGCAGAATCAGAAACTGAAATACGGAATTCTGCCCGGAATTATGTTGACATTCCTCATGGTCATGGCAACTGGGTGTCTGGGAGCTGTGGCCGACCCTGCCACAGCAGTTTCGCTGACGGATTCAACAGGCATTTCCGATTCCTCGCTGCATTTTGGCATGGCCATCGCGACGTGGCTCGTCAATCTCACCGTCAATTTCACTCAGTACATCCGAATTGCCCGAAATTCGATGATTGTCGAGGCGGTACTGGCCGAAGTTCGACGGATCCGAATAGAGCGTGGTCTGCCCGTGGACTAAGGGAATTCCCTGGGCGACGTCTGTCAGCCCGCGCTGGTCAACGAGATCGTTTGCAGGACAGGCAGATCGGCCGTGCCGATAGAAACACACGGCATTCCGACACGCTCACAGATCACTTCAGGAGAACGGAGTTCATGTCCAACAAGGATTATTCCGCGTACCAGCAGAAGGTGATTCAGCGTTACTACGACAATCGGGACCAGATCGACGAGCAGCGATTGGCAGAACTGGTCACCAACCTGTATCTCGCCCCCCCCAAAAAGCAGGCAAAGATGTGGGAGTCGGCAGAAGAATTGATGGTGCGGATGAAGGTTCCGGCCTCCAGAATCGCGCACGTGGTTCAGTCGAAAGATCCCGCTGTGCTGGCAAAGGTGGTTGAAGAAGTCCAGAAGGGCACGCTGAAGCGGGAAAAATGATGTCCTCGCAAATCGGGGCGGTCTCCATCCTGGCAACATCGAGGCATGGGACACGGCTATCTGCTTCCTGCGCCCCGAACAGAAACTCAGACTCCACGGTCCTCGGGGCGCCCGTAGCTCAGGCGGCACCCCGGGAAAGACTGCTCTGCGGCTCATTCAACATGAACTCAGCGTCTGAGTTCTGGACATTGCCCCCGCTTTGCTTCAGAATGCACAAGGGTCGGGACGCAATTCGGTCTCGACTTTTCCGCGTTCCGCACGCACCCCGGCCAGAGCCTCAGGATCCGCGTCAAAAGTGACGTCACGAGGGTTACGAACTCGCGCCCGGGTGCTTCAGAAAAGCCTGCCACCGGGGGATCACCCTATGTCGATTCGCTGCTTCATGATTCCAGCGTTCCTGTTGTTGCTGACAGCACCGGTCATGGCGGGCAATGATCCGGTTTCTGAGGTCCCCCGAAAACTGGAATTCAATCGCGATATCCGGCCGATTCTTTCAGACAACTGCTTTTTCTGTCACGGGCCGGACCGCAACAAGCGCGAGGCAGATCTGCGTCTGGATACTGAGGCGGGTCTGCACGGCGTTGACGGCAAAGGTGGGGCGATTCTTGCTGGCAAACCTCAGGACAGCCTGTTGATGCAGCGTGTCTTGTCCGCGGATCCGGAACTGCATATGCCACCGGCATCCAGCGGCAAAAGTCTGACAGAAAGTCAGATTCAGACGCTGCGACAGTGGATTGAACAAGGGGGGCACCACGAGGGCCACTGGTCCTTCCTGCCAATTCGCAGTGGACTCAGTGACGGTCAGCAGCACACACCGCAGGCCGTCGCGGGCAGGATCGATGAATTGGTGCAGCAGCAGTTGACAGCCAACGGGCTGCAGTTGTCCGCAGAAGCAGACCGCATCACTCTGCTCCGACGATTGAATTTCGACCTGATCGGACTGCCCCCATCACCGGCCGAGGTTGCTGCATTCACCGCCGATGCGTCACCGGACGCTTACGAAAAGGTGGTTGACCGACTGCTGGATTCACCACACTTCGGAGAACGTCTGGCGATGTGGTGGCTGGATCTGGTGCGGTATGCCGACAGCGTAGGGTACCACGGCGACCAGGAAATGAGTGTTTCGCCATTTCGGCAGTACGTGATCGAATCTCTGAACGCCAACAAGCCCTTTGATCAGTTTACCATCGAACAGCTCGCGGGTGATCTGCTGGAGAACCCCACGCGGGAACAGAAGATCGCATCCGGATACAACCGACTTGGGATGATGAGTGCTGAAGGGGGCGTTCAGGACCGGGAATACCTCGCGAAGTACATCGCAGAACGTGTCCGGAACGCCTCCGGAACATGGCTGGGCATTACTCTGGGCTGTGCCGAGTGTCACGATCACAAGTTTGATCCGTTGACGACAAAGGACTTTTATCGTTTCGAAGCCTTCTTTGCGGACATTCGGGAACGCGGCCTGTACTCCGGCGCTAACTCAGATGGAAACTGGGGGCCCTTCGTCAAAGCACCATCCCCGGCCCAGGAGGCTCGGCTGGCCGAGCTTGACCGTCAACTGCAGGAAACCCGTCGGACTCTGGAGACCGACACGCCCGAACTGATGGCAGCACAGGCCGAATGGGAGAAGACTCAGGTTGTCTGGACCCCGCTGGTGCCATCAGCCATGACAGCCTTGTCCGGCACTGTCCTGACAACTCGACCAGACGGCGCCATTCTGGCCACCGGCCCCAATCCAGCCACCGAGACCTACACGCTCACGTTTAACCAGCTGCCGGCGTCCGTGACGGCCCTGCGTATAGATGTGCTGCCAGATGACAGTTTGCCGCAGCGAGGCCCGGGGCGTGCCGGCAACGGCAATTTTGTGCTGTCCGAGCTGATCGCCAGAACTCGAGTCGCTGATGTGGACGTTGCGGTTCCTCTGCAGAATGCCACCGCGACCTATGAACAGACCGGAGCTGCCGGGGCAAACCCGTGGGGCAAATGGGCGATTGCTGCCGCACTTGACGCGGATGAAAAGGGAAAAACCTGGGGCTGGGGAATTATGGAACAAGCCGGCCGGGTGAATTCCGGAGTCTTCGAAACGGCGATGGATCTGACTCTGCCGGAAGGTGGAAGTTTCACACTGCAGCTGGATCAGAACCTTGATAATCCCGGCCACAACATTGGCTGCTTCCGCATCCTCGCCGCCACAGCCCCCAGGCCACTGCGGGCCACGGAAATGCCACCTGCGGCAGTGAGTGCCATCCTCACTGTCCCCGCCGATCAGCGGACAGAAGAACAGCGACGGGAATTGGCCGCGTTCTACCGAACAATCGCTCCGGCACTGGCCTCAACTCGTCAGCAACTGGCGGAACTTGAGCAGCAGAAACAGGCACTTGATGCCACCATTCCATCAACCCTGATCACGGAAACAGTGGAACCGCGGATGGTGCGAATTCTGCCACGGGGTAACTGGATGGATGAAAGTGGTGAAATCGTCACTCCTGCCCTGCCCTCGGCTCTTGCGCCAGAACCCGTTGGCGATCAGCGACTGAATCGCCTGGACCTCGCTCGCTGGATCGTTGCTCCCGAGAATCCCCTGACGTCCAGAGTGCTGGTGAATCGCCTGTGGAAATTGTACTTCGGTGCGGGACTGTCGCGCAAGCTGGATGATCTCGGTGCGCAGGGAGAATGGCCGACGCATCCGGAATTGCTGGACTTCCTCGCGACGGAATTTCGCCTGTCCGGTTGGAATCTCAAACAGACCATCAAGGCCGTTTTACTCAGTCGTGTCTACCGTCAGTCCTCACTGGTTTCGAAGTCACTGCAGGAACAGGACCCGTTCAATCGCCTGCTGGCACGTCAGGGACGTTTTCGACTGGACGCAGAACTGGTCCGCGACAACGCTCTGGAAATCAGTGGACTGCTGGTCAAATCGATCGGTGGTCGCAGCGTACGTCCGTACCAGCCTGCCGGGTACTGGGCTTACCTGAATTTTCCAACACGGGAATGGCAGAACAGCAGT
>JALQWE010000032.1:13855-15924 GCA_023258825.1 Planctomycetaceae bacterium
CCCGCGAGCGCAGCCTCGGCAAGCTGGGCGGACTGATCCACCGCATGCCCTGGGTCGCGTGGCTCGCGCTCGTCGGCACGCTGGCGATCGCCGGGCTGCCGCCGCTCAACGGCTTCGTCTCGGAATGGCTGCTCCTGCCTGGCAGCGTCAGTATCTGCACCCCAGCCTGCTGGCCTTTGACGCCCCCAGCCGGGAAGAGTGCACGGCGGATCGTAACCGATCCAACACCCCGCTGCAGTCTCTTGTGCTGTTGAATGACCCGTCCTACGTTGAAGCTGCTCGTGCTTTGGCAGAGAGAATCCTGCAGGACGGCGGAGAGACTGATCGCAGTCGATTGAATTATGCGTTTCAGCGTGCTGTGTCGCGAGATATCACCGACGAGGAAGCTGCGGTGCTGGAGTTGCTGCTGAATGGCCATCGTGGCGAATATGCAGCCGACGCGGCATCTGTCGATGCGATCCTGACCGTAGGAGCCCGACCGGTCGTCGAAAACGTGGATCGCGTGCAGCTGGCGGCATGGACCAGCGTCGCCAGAGTGATCCTGAATCTGCATGAAGTGGTGACAAGGAATTAGGTGTCAGCGTGGCTTGAACAGGTCCGAAGGATCGGCGCTGTTCTTGCAGAGTTGGTTCAGGCAGAACTTACTGTGTGGCAGTGGCATTGATCGGCCGACGATGACTGCCGCACAGGGTTCATGTGACGACGATGTGTTTTCCGGAACGATGGTTTTCAGGTTGGGAAGAGGCAGACCAATGATTCAGTTTCCACAGCATGTGGCACGACGTTCCTTCCTGCAAACCGGCGGAATCAGTCTGGGATCCATGGCACTGACCTCCCTGTTGCCGGGGTCTGCACTGGCGCAGGATCAGACGACTCTGCCCCGCTGGACTGGCGTCCTGAATCCGCCTCATATGGCCCCGCGAGCCAAACGGATCATCTGGCTGTACATGGCCGGCGGAATGACTCATCTGGACACCTTTGATCACAAACCAAAACTGGCAGAACTGCATGGCCAGCCGATGCCGGAATCTGTTACCAAAGGCCAGCAGATCGCGCAATTGCAGGGACAACAACTGAAATGTTTCGGACCACAGCATCCGTTTCGCCAGTGGGGCCAATCCGGGCAGTCACTGGCTGAAATCTGGCCCAAACTGGGTGCCCACTGTGCGGACGAACTCTGCATTGTTCGTTCACTGCACACGGACGCCATCAATCATGACCCTGCACACACCTTCATGAACACCGGAACCATGATTCCGGGACGACCGGCGATGGGATCGTGGCTGCTGTACGGCCTCGGGGCGGAAACCGAAAGTCTGCCAGGCTTTGTCGTGATGGTCTCCACAGGCGGCTTTGGTCAGAAGCAACCGATCGCAGCCCGGCAGTGGCACTCAGGATTCCTGCCGGGACAGTTTCAGGGTGTGGAATTCCGGGGTTCCGGCGACCCGGTGCTGTACGCAGGAAATCCAAAGGGCGTCAGCCAGAAGCAGCAGCGGGACGTCGTGGACGCCGTTCGACAACTGAACGGACTCGCGAATGCTCGCCTGGAAGACCCTGAAATTGCCACGCGTATCACCCAGTACGAGCTGGCATTTCGGATGCAGTCCAGTGTCCCGGACCTGATGGATGTCAGCAAAGAGCCTCAGCATATTTTTGATCTGTACGGCACCAAAGGCGGCGACGGGTCCTTCGCTTCCAACTGTCTGCTCGCCCGACGCCTTGCAGAACGTGGCGTGCGATTCATTCAGTTGTATCATCGGGACTGGGATCACCACGGCGCAGTGAAAGCTCATTCCGAAGGAACCGCCAGGGAAGTCGATCAGGGCGTCGCAGCGCTGATCCAGGACCTGAAACAGCGAGATATGCTGAAGGACACGATTATTGTCTTCGGCTCTGAATTTGGTCGTACCCCGATGGCTCAGGGCGATGGACGAGACCATCACCTGGCCGGATTCACCATGTGGTTTGCCGGCGGCGGCTTCCGACCGGGATTCAGTTACGGTGCGACTGACGACCTTGGTTATCGCGCGGAAGAAAACCGAGTCTCAGTGCATGATGTCCACGCCACA
>JALQWE010000032.1:15934-16207 GCA_023258825.1 Planctomycetaceae bacterium
CACTGCTGCATCTGCTGGGGATTGACCACGCCCGCTTCACCTACCGATTTCAGGGCCTTGACGCAAAACTGACCGGAGTGGAAGAATCGCGTGTCGTGTCAGAATTGCTGACATAAATCGCCGAGTATCAGTGCAGCCCGCCGTGGTCTTCGGCAGCCTTGAAGGCAACCGCGCGACGATTCACGCAGACTGCTGCAGAAACAGGGAGGTTCACAACTGCGAAATCAGCCTGCCGACGGCTTTGATTGGTTCTGCACCTGGATGACTCAAACC
>JALQWE010000331.1 GCA_023258825.1 Planctomycetaceae bacterium
GATACCGCGGCTTTGTGGCTCTGGAGTACGAGGAGCGTGAGGCACCGTTCGAGGCCATTCCGCGTTTGCTGGATCAGTTGCGGCCGTTGATGGATGGCTGAGAAGGACCGGGGTTCGGGGTTCGGGGACCGGGAGGTAGACGGCGGCACATTTGCGGCTCAGGTGGAACTTCGCCTTCCCGGAAGGGATCGCCGTCCCGGACGTGGTGAGGAGTGCGGCTCAGGTGGAACTTCGCCCTCCCGCAAGGAGTCGACGTCCCGCGCGTGGTGATGGGGGACATTAGTCGGGGGAGTCGGCGGACATGTCGTGCCATTTCATGGCGTTGCGCATGGGTTCGATCCGCAGGACGATTTTGCCATCCTGGAACACTCGCACCGTCCCCGTGGATTCTGAAACGGCAATCGCGATCGCCCCTGTGGCCTTTGAGATTTCGGCGGCCGCCCAATGTCGAGATCCCAGTCCTTTGGACAGATTGAGACCTTCGACGGAAGCCCGGAGGTGACGACCTGCGGCAATGGCAAGCCCGTCGGAGGAAATCACGAATGCGCCGTCGATCTGGGCGAGCTCACGAATGCTTTCGCGGACACGCGGATTGCGGATTGAGCGTTCTGTTTTGGGGTAGCCACGGAATGGATCATGAATCTGTTCGGTCGATAATTCCATGACTTTGCGGTGGTTACCGACCACAAAGAGCGTCCCCACGGGTTTGCCTTCGCGACCGTCGCGACCGATGTCGCAGGCCAGATCGACCACGATGCGCAGTGTTTCGAGGGGGACTTTGGTTTCCAGACGCTGCAGATCGCGGGAGGTCAGTTTGGACAATTGTTCGGCAAGACGCACGACCGAGATGGTGTCACTGGTGTCTTTTTCAAAGGCCGAGTAGACGACGACAGCCACATCGCCCGTTTGCAACAGTTCGTCGGCAATCGCTTCGAGCAGGACCTGGGAGACAAGGAACTGACGGGTCTGCGGTTCGTGCTGGATGGCGATGACGGCAACGTCATCGTGCTTTGCCGCATCCTGCACCTCTTTCTGATCCGAGGCCACGATGATCCTGAAGTTGCCGGCCTCCTGCTTGAGACGGGCAAAGTCCAGCGGCCGTTCGGCGATCAGGACAATGGCTGCAGCCTGAACCGCTTCCGCCAGTTTTGATGCTGCGGAGAGGACGCGCTGACATTCACGGGTAGGTTCCTGACGGATCATATTTGGAGTGTACGACATGCCGGTGCCCGGTCAACGGTTGAAAATCCGGTTTTCCCCCCTGATTTTCCCATAAATTCCGCTTAATCAAACGAGTTTCGGCAAAAAGTGGTGACCGTGGTGGCGTCCCGACCACCCTTTGGTCCACGGAAACGTGCCGGCGGTCGAATGCGGGTTTGATGAATTTCCCGAATGACCTAAGATTCCACTGCGGGCACTGTCTTCCGGGGCGTTCACTGGCAGCAGACCGCCGCGGCGGGTTGAAAGTCGACGGTCGCAACAGCGGCATGGTCGGGTTGCGAGGAGGGGGCGGAATGACGATCTCAACAGTTCTTGATTCACGAGTGCCCCGTGTCTGGCTCGAATAGGCCGGCATCGCCCGTGCATGGTTTGCGGCGTGTCGTTTATCTGGTTGTCGGCGGCCTCGCGTTGGTTCTGGCCGGGATCGGAACGGTGCTGCCGGGATTACCGACGACTCCGTTCCTGATCGTTGCGGTGGCTTTTTTCGCGCGGTCGTCGCCGAGACTCCACGACGCTCTGCTGCATTCGCGAATCTTCGGTCCGTACATCCAGGACTGGAAGACTCACCGGGCCATCCGGCCTCACGTCAGATATCTGGCACTGGCGGCGGTGGTGACGGGTGTGAGCATCACGTGTGTCTGGTCACCGGTGGACTGGCTGATCAAGTCTTTGACAATCCTCGCCGGGGTCATTGGATTGGCCGTTGTCTTTCGATTGCCCGTGCGGTCAGCAAGTGGCAACCCGGTTTCCTCCGGAGGTATTTGTTCCACACCTGCCCCGGGGAATAAATCCGGCGGTGAGGCGGTCACGGTCGAATAACGAGAGTGCCCCCTGCGTGATTTCGCCAGCGGCTCAGCCCCTGAAGTTTTAGTGCAGTGCAGCGTTCACAGGAGTGATCAGATGTCAGCGTCGAATGATCGGCCGTACGAGAAGCAGATTGTGGTGGCAATCACCGGGGCCAGTGGCGCGGTGTACGCCTTGCGGTTGATTCAGGCATTGCTGGCAGCGGGGCGCAATGCTCATGTGGTGGTAAGCGGCGCGGCGCGACAGGTCTTTCAGCAGGAACTGGAAATCGGCTTGCCCTCGCATACGGGGGAATGCCCGGAATGGCAGCACCTGATTCACGAAATCACCGTCGGCGCTGGCAACCGACTATGGCAGTTCCGGCCATTGATGGCGCAGCCGAACGAGATTCCGGGACGCGTCTTCCAGTATGGAGCCGCGGATTTCCATTCCAGCATTGCCAGTGGCTCCAGTCTGACGGGCGGCATGGTGATTTGTCCCTGTTCGATGGGGACGCTGTCGGCCATTGCCACGGGCGCTTCCACCAATCTGATTCACAGGGCTGCCGATGTGCATCTGAAGGAACGGAGGCCATTGATCCTGGTGCCTCGAGAGACGCCGTTGGGAATCATTCAGCTGGAAAACATGGTCACGGTGTCGCGTGCGGGTGCCACGGTGCTGCCCGCGATGCCAGGGCTGTACCATCAACCGCAGGGGCTGGGTGACCTTGCAGATTTCCTTGTGGCGAGGATCTGCGATCATCTGAAGATTCCGCATTCGCTGAGTGCTCGCTGGGGAACCTGACAGCGTGCCGGAACGCCGAAACGCGTTGTCGGGCACATTTTTAGGGGGGCCCGCGGGACGAGATTTTGTCGGAGCCGGTGATCGCAGAACGCAGTTTGCAGCTTGGCAGTTGCAATCGGGCTGCTCGTTGCGGGACTTGCGGGGGCGGGATGGCGAAAAGCCGAGTGAGACGTAAAGATCGTTGGGTTGGCACCTTTGCATCCCCCAAGTCAACTCGGCGGTATGACCAGGTGATTGGTTTCTGAGGTTCAGGAAACAACGAAAATGGTGCGGATTTTTCTGGCGTGCGTAGGGTTGTTGTACGGCGGTTTGGCGGCGTATTGTGCACTGAGGCCAGCGGCCGCGGCCCAGACGGTGGGTTTACAGTTGCTGCCGGGCGCTGGCGATTCCGAGTTTCTGACGGTGTATGGTGGACTGGAAGCGGGGCTGGCGTTAAGTTGGCTGCTGCCCTTGATCTGGCCACGGCTGACACAGGGCGCGCTGGTGCAGTGCACGGTGATTCACGCGTGCCTGGTGGTCTTTCGCAGCGCTGGGTTTGTGTTGTTCAGTGACATTCCCGATGGGACTCGCCAACTTGCGGCTGGCGAGTGGGTGCTGTTGATACTGAGTGCGCTGTTGCTGTGGCGCAGCCGAGCCTCGTTACGAGCGAACTCAGGTGTTGCGGCGGAGATCGAGGGTGAACGGAAAATCCGTTGACATACGGGGCTCGCGCGGGACAACGCGTCCGCCGGAATGCCCGAAGCGGAAGAACCGACCTGCGCGACGGCTTTCAGCAGCAAGTGCATTGATGGGATAGCCGGCCGGGTTGAGTCCGCCCGGGTGATCGACGTGGTACCGACAGCCTCCAAGTGACTGCTGGCTGGGGAGGTCGACCACATCTACGGTCAGGGGCACATGAACGCCGATGTTGGGATGCAGACAGCCGGGCGGGCGCCATGCGCGGTAACGAACACCGGCAACGTATTCGCCCGGCGTTTCGGTGGACTGCAGGGGCACACGGATGCCATTGATGGTCAGGCAGTGATTGCGTGAATACAGACCAGAGGCCTTGAGCTGGAGTCGTTCGACAGAGGAATCAACATAGCGTGTGGTACCGCCGGTACCAGGTTCTTCACCGAGCACGTACCATGGTTCGAGGGCCTGGCGAAGTTCGACGTGAACACCGGCAGCGTCGAAGGTTCCGATCAGCGGGCAGCGGAATTCGAAGTGGGTGCGGAACCATGCCGCTTCGAATTCAAAGCCAGCGCAATTCAGATACTGGATGATGGATTCGAGATCGCTCCAGAGCCACGCCGGCAGCATGAAACGATCATGAATCAGAGTTCGCCACCGTATGATGGGTTCTGTGTACGGTCGTTCCCAGAACGCGGCGACGAGGGCGCGGACCAGCAACTGCTGCGTGAGGCTCATGCGGGCGTGCGGTGGCATTTCGAAGCCACGGAGTTCAACGAGGCCCAGTCGGCCGGCTGAATGATCGGGAGAGAAAAGTTTGTCGATGCAGATTTCGGCGCGGTGGGTGTTGCCGGTGAGGTCGACCAGCAGATTGCGGAACAGGCGATCCACCAGCCAGTTCGGGATCCAGCCCTGATCGGGTTCCGGCACCTGAGCAAAGGCGGTTTCCAGTTCATAAATGGCGTCTGCTCGCCCTTCGTCGACTCGTGGCGCCTGACTGGTGGGTCCGATGAACAGGCTGGAGAAGAGGTAGGACAGGGACGGATGATTGTTCCAGAAGCCGATGAAGCTGCGAAGGAGATCGGGTCGGCGGAGGAACGGGCTGTCGGCCGGCGTGGCTGCGCCAAGGACCAGATGATTGCCACCGCCAGTTCCGGTATGTCGCCCGTCCAGTTGAAACTTTTCGGTTCCCAGTCGACAGAGGCGAGCATCTTCATAGACGCCGCTGGTGATCTGCTTGAGCTGTTCCCAGTTGTGTGCCGGATGCACATTGACTTCGATCACACCGGGATCGGGAGTGACTTTCAGCACATCGATCCGGGGGTCATGAGGGGGTAAATAGCCTTCGATGATCACCGGCATCTGCAGTGATTCAGCGGTGGCTTCGATTGAAGCCACAAGATCCAGATAGTCTTCGAGCGTCCCCACGGGCGGCATGAAAACGCGGAGGCGTCCATCGCGGGGTTCCACGCAGAGAGCGGTGCGAATCACGGGGCCAGTCTGGGGCAGTCCCTCTGAGTACTCTGTGTGCAGTTCTGTGGGATC
>JALQWE010000332.1 GCA_023258825.1 Planctomycetaceae bacterium
AAGTCCGGCAAGATGCGGAAGCATGTGCGGGGGAAACGGGGAATCGCCCTGAAAACGGCGTTGTTTTCTCATAAGGCCACAAACTCCCGTTGCCAGTTCGAGACGTAATGAGAAAGATGCGGTCCGCCATATGGTTTGGGGCGATTGATTCCGGCCATTTGATGGACGATCATTGCTGAGGTGGTCGATGATTGGCAATGGTTGTTCTGTCTCTCAACGTCAGGTTGGCAGTTTCTTCAGTCAAGGCAATTCAGCGGCATGTCAGAGCGTCGGTCGCGTCGAAAAGTCCGTCGAACACGCGTTTCGGTTCATTCCGAAGAATCGCGTCCCGCGGCGTTCTGCCTGTGGCTGTCAGTGCTGGTGGCTTCGGCCGCGGTCGCTGTCTCCCCGTGGTTCCTTGGAGGCAACATTCCGCATGCGCGTCTGTTGCTGCAGCTGGCGGCGATTGTTGCGTCGGTTCTAAGCCTGCTGGGGTGCTGGCTGGATCAGCGACTGCCGCAGCGACTGCCTCACAGCGTGATTGCTTTTCTGGGGCTGGCGGCACTGGCCGGCCTGCAGCTGCTGCCGATTTTTGAACATCCGGCCCTGGCGATGGACCGTGCCGTCTTTCATGAGTTGGCAAATGGCGTTCCGGCGACGGCAGACCTGCCGTCGGGGCAGGGGTTCGCCCGGACCGTGATGCCCGGTGAAACGTGGTTGGCGCTGACCATGTTTCTCACGATGGCACTGCTGGCCATGGTTTTTGTATCCACCACAGGCACCGTCGGGCGAATGATCACGGCCGCTGGTTCCCTGGTCGTGAGTGCCGTTCTGATGGCCGTCATGGGACTCAGTCAGCAGCTGGGTTCTGTGGAAGTTGTCGTGGGCAATCAGTGGAAGATCAGCAACTCGCCGCCGTTCGGCTGTTTCGTCAATCCCAACAATGCCGCGGGCTGGATGATGATCAGCCTGTCCGCCGCGTTGCTGTGCTCGGGCGTTTCCTTCGGTAAGACCCCCGAGCGTCCTGTCGCCCTGCAACGGCGCATGGACTGGAAGGAGCGGTTGGGGATGACGATCGGCACCATCGCGCGACAGATCGGGGGCATGACGCCCGCTCAGATTGCCACGTCACTCGCCTGCGTGCTGCTGCTGGGGGCGATTGCCGGTACGTTGTCTCGTGCGGGAATCGCCGCGGGATGTGTGGGGGCCATCAGTTTCTTTGCCAGTCGGATTCGCACGCAGCGCTGGCTGCTGGCCTTGTGCGGGATGCTGCTGATGCTGCTGCTGGCTGGTGGTTTTCTGCTGCTGCTGGATCTCGATACGCCGATCCTCTCGGAACTCAGTACACTCAAGGATCCCGTATCCGCCTCCACCATTCGCGTGGTGCACTGGGGCGATACGCTGGCTGCGATTTTTGACTTTCCGCTCCTCGGCAGCGGGCTGGGGGCTTACAGTTACGCGAACCTGCCGTATCAGCGGCACTTCACCGGATGGTGGTTTGAGCATGCGGATAATCAGTACTTTGAAGTGCTTGTGGAAGCCGGGCTGGTGGGGCTGTTGTTGTACGGACTGATTGCCTGGAGTGCCGCGCGAACCGCGTTGCGACTGGCTTTTCCCGGCGGTGACTCCGGCGTCTATGTTCGCCGTCGTTATGCCGACTGGACGGGTTCCGCGATGCTCTGCCTGCTGTTTTCACTTGCCGGCCAGTTATTCTTCGACTTCAGCATCAGCCTGCCTGCGGTACTGGCTGCGCTGGTGATGATGCTGGCCATTCAGGACCGTCGTCTGCTGGAAGTGCAGACGCTCGCCGCCCGCACTCCCCCGCAAAAGCCCGATTCCGACGTCGAAGCGGATGCTGAACCCCCGTCTCGTCTGGGTTGGCTGTCCGATTTCCAGCCATCGCTGATCATTGGTGTCTGGCTGCTGACGATTGTGGCGACGGCCGCGCTGGTACCGGATACCCGCAAGGCTGTTTCCAGCTACGAAGCCTATGCGCCAGCACGACGCATCATTGACCGGCCCCACCCCGACGTGCTTGCGGAGTACGGGGACAAGACGCTGGCAGCTCTGAAAACGGTCCTGCCCATTCGCCCCGAAGACGAAAATGTACAGCGACTGCATGTGCAGCTGATGCGCGTCATGGCTCAGCGGGAACTGTACCTCAACGCCACGGCCGGTACCAAAGTACCACTGCAGGATCGGCGGAACGTACTGGCCCGACTGGAAACATCGGAGTACGCAATTCGGTACCTGTCTCTGAACGAACCGGAACAATCCGGCACGATGCGGGAACCGTTTCTTGCCGCTTTGAAGAAGTACCCGTGGCGTGAGGAATCCCGCAAGTTGCTGGCTCGTTCCGCCTTTGTGCCCGGTGTGGCTTCGGAACTGTTTGCTGCTGATCAATTCTTTCCGGCCGAAGCGGACGAAGACCGTATTCTCAAGCACGTGTTTTTCAGTGAGCCTCATTCCGCACGCCGACTGACGGCACTGGGGCACTGTCTGATCCTGGTCAATCGTGAAGAAGAGGGGTTGTTGTGCTGGCAGCAATCCATCGCCGATTCAGAAAAATTCCGCGCGGATATCTTTCGCATTGGAACAAAGCTGTTCGGTCTCGACGCCATGCTCAAACGCTTTCCGCTGGAATCCTTTGAAAACAGCGCTGGTGCCGCGATCGCCCTGGGGAAAAGTGAACTGCGCACTCAGTTGCTGGCGATCGCCGATCAGCTCTGGACCGAAAAACCACCACGGCTGACGACTCCCATCATCCTGCTGCGTGCCGATCAGCTGGACCTGATGCAGCGCCCGGCAGAAGCGTTTGTGATTCTTCGCGACGCGCTGGACCAGTCGCCCGAGGATCTGATCCTGCGTCGCAAGCTGGCCACGCTGCTGGAAAGCAACGGGCTCTACGAAGAAGCCTACAACGAATGGATGCGGATCGAAGAATTCGAACCGGGGCAGGCAGATACCACGGCAGCACTCAATCGACTCATCAAGCTGCCCCCCAAACGCCTCGACTAAAACAAAAAAGGGGTCAGGTCTCTTTTTCGCGTGTGAGTGGCGGGGGGCTGGCTGATCGGCTATATCTGCGCATCGGTACGAGACCATTTCCTTCCTTGCCAGGCCTGCCACGATGACGCTTCCCACCATGCTGCAATTTCTAAGTCGCGTTTCCGCCTGCTGTCTGCTGGCGGTTGTTGTCTGCGGCCCCGTGGCAAATGCCGACGATCCACTCGTACTTGTTTCCTCTTTCGCCAGTCCACCACAGGGGGGAATCAGTGCCCTGACGCTGGATCCACAAACGGGTTCACTGACGCTGCGGCACAAGATGGTTGACATTCCCCAGCCCTTCTTCTTTGACGTGTCGCCAGACCAGCGGACGGTTTACAGCATTTTTGCGGAAACTTTCGGAGGTCCTCAGCACGAAGAAGTGGCAGCCTGGCGACTGGATCCCCGGGCGGGCACGCTGCAACTGATCAACCGACTGTCGTCCCGCGGGACGGCTTCCTGCTTTGTCGAGTGTGATCCGACGGGCAAGAGCCTGCTGGTGGCGAACTATGCCAGCGGCAGCGTGATTTCCATGAGTCTGGCGGACGATGGACGACTGTCGGCGCCCGTGAGCTTTGTGCAGCATGCAGGCGCCAGCATCAATCCCGAGCGACAGCGGGAGCCGCATGCCCACTGCTTCGTGATCAGTCCAGACGGCAGGTTTGCCTACGCTGCCGATCTGGGGATCGATCAGATCGTCTGCTATGCACTGGACGCCGTCACGGGGACCCTGCGTCCAGCGCCGCAGCCGTTTGTTCGCACGCCACCGGGGGCTGGTCCGCGCCACCTGACATTTCACCCGAACGGTCGCTGCCTGTATGTGATCAACGAACTGTCGAATTCGGTTACGCACTATGATTTCACGGCTGAATCGGGAATGCTGATTGAGCGGCAGACACTTTCCACGCTGCCACCGGATTTCACCGGTGTCAGCTACTGTGCCGATCTGAAGATCACCCCCGACGGAAAATTTCTCTACGGCACCAATCGCGGCCACGACAGCCTGGCCATGTATCGCATTGGCGATGACGGAACATTGACGCTGCTGGGAATTCAGCCCAGCCCTGGAAAAGGGCCGCAGAACCTGGCGATCACGCGCGATGGCCGCCTGCTGCTCTGTGCGAACATGCCCGGCAACAATGTCGCTGTCTTCCGCATCGACGCGCAGTCCGGACAACTCACGTCTGTTGGATCTCCCCTGCAGATTGATTCTCCATCGTGTATTCGTATCCTGCGCTGAACGCTGGTCCACAACGGCCGTTACTTCCGCCGCTGTGTACGGTCGGTGGCCGGCAATGACACCGCATCCGGGGGATCAGAATTTTTGCCCGGACCTTCCTTTGGGTCTTTTTCTCTGCTGTTGGAGCTCTGCATGCCTGGTATTTACCGAATTGGCGTCCTGATGCTGCCCGTGCTGCTGACGCGTGCACTACCAGCTGACGATTTCCAGTATCAGTTCGAGAGCATTGCCATTCCCAAAGCGACGGCAGAAGAGCCAGTGCGGGCAGAGCTTTCGTGGGCTGCGGCTTCTGAATACCTGGAACAGGGCTCGCTCGCCTGGAATGGTCAACGCAAATGTGTCAGTTGTCACACCAACGGCACCTATATGACTATGCGACCGGCCCTGACCAAATCGCTCGGTGCTCCCAACGAAGCCAACCGTCTGTTCTTTCTTGATCAACTGACGAAGCTGAAGGCCGAACCCGCGGAACGACTGCGGCAATCCACTCGGCCAGCTCAGGTCATCTATATCGCCGCGGGTCTGGCGGAATGGGATGCTCATGTGACGGGGACTTTATCGCCCGAAACGGAACAGGCACTCGAACTGATGTTCTCCATTCAGACTGAAGAGGGAACGTGGGGCACACTGGACTGCTGGCCGCCGTTTGAATCGGATGCCTACCACGAAGCCACCGTTGCCGCCATGGCCGCTGCGACTGCACCGGGCTGGATCGCACGCGTCAGTCAATCTCCGGAAACAGCAGCGCAGTTCGCGGCCC
>JALQWE010000333.1 GCA_023258825.1 Planctomycetaceae bacterium
ACTTCCCCTGCTCAGTCATTCCCGGGCTCCCTGCAACTCTCGTTCAACCGCCTCGTCGCCAGACACCGCTGTCGCCCCGTCCTGACGCACACGCTCCGCGATCTCCGGCCAGATCCCAATCTGATGGTCCCGCAGTAAGGCCTGCAAACTCCCTCGGTCTGTTTCCATGCGCACTTCCTGATCCCGCTTAGCCGGCATGTGACAGTCCACGCAACGATCCTGTGCCTTCGCCCCCAGCTGTCGTGCGTCCGGACAGACATCCGGCTTGTGGCAGTCCTGGCATCGCGCCGAATACTCCGCCAGTCGGCCACGCTGATCCTTGTGCGGATCATGGCACTTCGTGCAGCTCAGTCCACCGCTCGCCGTAAAACACTTACTCTGCATCAGTCGCGCCAACTGATTGGCACTGTGAGGATCTGCGTTGCTTTCACTATCACTGCTCAGGTCCAGCTGCAACCACGATTTCAAAGGCTCGCCCGGACGATATGCAAACGCATTGCCCAGTGGTTCCCCGGCCGAATGACACTGAGCACACACTTCATTCTGCCGCTCAATCGAGAGTGACCCGGGATTCACAATCCGATGGGCCTCCGTCGCTTCAGGAAACTTACGATGATACGCCACATGCTCATGCCCCGGTCCGTGACACCGCACGCACGTCACGCCCGGCAGCAGAGTCTCCCGGTCGAAGCGGTTCACTTCCCGTGCATCCACACCAATCCACGTCGCATGACAGTCCAGACACCGCGCCGGAACCGGCCGCGAATAGTCCACCGTGCCGTCCGTGTAAGGTCCGGGACTGTTCACCCACGCGTCACTCTCCGTAAGATAACTCACATGCATCTGGTACAGTCGATCCTTATCCCACCACAGATAACTCTGACCGTGATTGCCGGATCCCAGCACGAGATCAAATCGAAAGTCCCGAACGAACTCAGTCCCCAGGTCAGCATCCCGCCACTGCACTCTCTGAAAGTATCCGCTCTCGCCAGCCGTCATGCGAAACTGCAGACGCGGGTTGCCCGTCGTCAGTACATTCTGTCCCTCGACAAAACTTCCCCGAATGACATTTGGTCCTGGCAGCATGGATGTCTTCGCATGCGCTGTCTCAATACTGGTCTCGTAGTACTCCGCATGGCATTCGCGACAACTTTCCGCCGGCAGAAATCCACGATGCTCTGCGGACACCCCCGATCGAAAGTCCTCGGCCGAAAACTCCACCGGCAACAACACCGCATCACGCCCGTGCAGCTCACCGGATGTCACGAGGTCCGCCCAGTCTTCCGGTTTGACTCTTCGCAGCCCGGGCACGTCGTCCAGCGGCGCAGTTCGCAGCATCGCTGCCGTCCCCGCCCGCTGATACAGCACGAACAACCCTGCACCGAGGATTATCGCAGTGAACAGACTGAGCACCACGCGTTTCACGGCCCACTCCCCCAACCCGAGACACGTATCCGTTCAACCTCAGCCCTTCAGACAAGCGGGCCCCGCTCCGCCGTTGCTTCTGTCCACAGCGTTGCCCCGCTGTTCAACGGCTCACTCACGTCCACTCGCAGTCCTGTCGCGCCCCCGCAGCCTCGCAATCGCTCGCAGATTTCCGCCGCGTGCTCTGCATGCTCCGCAGGAATGCAGATGCCCGGGCCCCACGAAGACTGCGCCGCTCCCCGGATTCCCGACACTCGAAATTCCCTCACCACGTCTCGTATCAGTGGAGACGAAAAAATGTCGCCCTGTGCTCGCGAATAAAATCGTCCCGCCAGATCGCCGTAGTGCTCAAGGCCTTCCGCAAACTGACCAAACCGCGATTCCATCACACCCGCAAACACAACCTCCCGACCCAGCTGACTCAGCTCTCGAATCAACACAGACTCCATCACGGGCCGTGCACCAAACCAGGTCTGCTCTTCTGCACCCGACATCCCCTGTCCCTCAACTGGACGTACCAGCACAAACCGCCATCCGTCCGGAACCATGGCCCGCTGCACCCGCGTCTCCGTGGCGGTCTGGCCCTGATCCAGCAGAAACCCGCCGTGATCAAAACCAAAGGTCCCGATCGCCGAACGCTCCGAACGTCCAACCCGCTGGGCCAACTGCTCAGCCGTGATCCGACGCTCCCCTTCCACGAACCACAAACAGGCTGACGCCAGGCCCAGAGCCAGTTGAGTCCCGCCGCCAAGACCGGTGTGAAACGGAATCTCTTCCGACACCACCACTCGCAGCCCTGGCAGCGTCAGCGTTTCCCGCAGCCGCGATAACACACGGGAAATCCGCGAGGTCGCTTCGGCGCCCCCGTAAAGCTCATCCTCACCAGTTGCGGCACGCGAAATCGTCATGCCCCAGCCCGGTCGACGTACCATCAGGCCCAGCCCGCCAAACTGCCAGCCGTCCTGCGCGTTCCCCAGAATCAGCCCGAAGTGCAGCCTCGCGCCCGTGTGCACGTGTATCCGTCTCATGACAGCAGCCCCCGACGCCGCTGAATAAATTCCAGAATTCGCTCCCAGGCGTCCCGTTCCACTGGCCCACCGGTCTTCGTCACGGATGGTGCCAGAAACCGCAACGCCTGGTCTATCTCCTCGGCTGGCAACAGATGCAGACGAGTCGCCAGGATCGCGGCCTCCAACACGGCATGTCGAGCCCGATTGAAGCCCAGAAATCCCCGCCGCTCGCCTCGATGCACCACCCGCGATGGCATCCGACTGCGGGCTTCGCTGGCTTCCACGTCTTCCACTTCAAACTCGTACCAGCGGCAACAGTCCACCAGCACTTGCCCCGCCACTACCCGAGCTGATTCCGTAGCGGGAAGTTCTGTCAGAGTCCCCGTGATGGCTCGCGAAATCACATCCACGTCGTCCGTCACATGAAACACACCACAGCGCTGGCTCGACAGATTGGAAAATGTCGTCGATGGCTGGAAGGGACGCAGTACCAGTTGTTCAAAATCCCCCTCGACAATCGGACCCATCGGCGCGACGTTCAGCCGCCCATCCAGGCCGATACTTGTGACCAGTCCTTCCACAATCATGAGTGCCGCTCAGCCTTTTCATCCGAAAACGACTCAGCCCCGCAGCGGCCAGGGAAGCGATGCACCCCGAATCCTCACAGAATCAACCACGGCTCTCCAGACGTTTCCTGAAGTCTATCGCCCGGCCCCATTCGGAATCAATCCTGCCGGATTCCGGTGATTCTCGTCCTCCTGAACTCTGCCCTGCCCTCGCTCCTCGCTACCGCCCGCCCTCCACGTGAGTTTTCCAGAATTCCGCCGGGCTGGTTCCGCGCCACAAACACAGCGACTTCGCCACGTGCGAATAAAATGTGTAGTTCTGGTCAATCTCCGACTGTGGCGTCGCTTCCACATTGCTCAACAGCCAACCCACCGCCCGCTCCACCGTTTCCCGCGGCGGATGGAACTTCTTCGGTGCGATCGCCAGCCACTCCAGATGGTGCCCCGTGGCAATCACACGCTTCGACAACTTCTCCTGCGGATCCGTCTTCTGCGAACATTCCGCGCCCTCCGACCATTGACCATTCCACGACCCATCCGGCCACTGTGACGCAATCATCAGGTCCCGCACCTCCAGCAGAAACTGCTCCACTGCCGACACCGTCGCTGGTTGCAGCAATCGTCCGCCCTGAGACTCATTCAATCTCAGCAGCAACGTCAGCGTGTACACCCGATGCAGGCCCAGACAGACGCCCACCCGCTTGTGCTGCCGCATCAATCGCTCGGCCAGCATGTCCAGAGTCACCAGGCGACCAGACCCGTTGTGCCACTCCCGGATGTCCTGTGGGGCCAGCCACAAAGCAAAACACATGCTCGACCACTCCGTCTCCGGCTCGTCCAGACGAAAGTCCCTCAGGGCTTCGGACAACACGTGCCGCAGCTGCAGTGGTCGCATTGTGGTGAAAACTGGTGCATCCAGTCTTAGTCCCGCTTCTGTCAACGCCGCCAGCGCATGATCATGATGCACCGAAGCCGCACTGTCCTCTGCAAAGCGAATGTGCACTCCTTCCGGAGTATCTGCCAGCAACGGCTGAACTTTGCCATCCCACGAACTCAGGTGCCGCGCGGCGTCCGTCAGAAATGACACCATAAATGGTCCCGAGATCGCATCCGGATCGCGAAACTCAATCGACTGTCCCCATGTTCGCAGCGCGTGCTCAATCAGGTTCGGTCGCAGGTGACTGCGACTGAAACGGGGCACCAGCTTCTTCAGAACCCCCGCCAACTGCTCATCCGAAACCAGAGCTGGCTCATTATACAACGGCCGCACCTCAGCGGCCGCGTCGACCCCCGGAACCACATCCAGCCGATATGGTCGCTGCATGACCGCGGCCGCAAGCGCCCGCCGCTGATCCGCAGGCGACTGCACCCACGAAACCACCACGGCTCCGAGTACAACCAGTTGCACCGCCAGCACTGTGCTGACCGGCAATACATGCCGCGATCGTGAAAAAACAGCTGACATTTGGTTGGTCATCCCGCAGTACATGCCCCGATACACCGCCAACACACGCAACTCGACCGTTGTTACCCGGAAGGGGGTTACCACCGCGACGGCAGCAGCCCATGCAGACTACACCGGGCGTTTCCGCACAAACACGATTCCCTGACGGTCTTCGTATTCCGCTTTCCAGTCCGTTGATTCCCGGATCTTCTTCACCAGCACCGGCTGCTCTGACTTATTTACAATCGCCATGTTCATCCCGTACTCGTCCATCAGCGCCTGCCAGTCCGCAGGGCCACGAATCAGCCGCAGATAGTCCTTCCAAACTTCCTCAGGCATCAGATGCACATGCAGATTCACCAGCGGTCGCAACGACTGCGGTCCCCGATTCATCACATACCCGCTCCATTCCGCCGGGACAAAGGCCAGCCCCCGCGGTATCCCCTGATACCCTCGCAGAAATTCCACCGTGCGGATTGGCGTCGCCGGCGACAGCAGCCGCGATTCTTCCGGCACCACGCCACGCAGCAGCTGCGTCCCGAAGGGGGTGATCGCGAC
>JALQWE010000334.1 GCA_023258825.1 Planctomycetaceae bacterium
AGACGCAGAAACTGCCGAAAGCCAACGGCCACTGCTGGCCCCGTGAAATGTGGACGGGACAACCACGGAACAGCGATGGTTCCGGTCGAGCGACAGACCAGCATGGCCGCAGGATTCGAACGCAAAAACGCAGGCACGATTGTTGCGGGGACGGAAATCCTCGATACTCTGCGAGTTATCTCTCCCATCCTGTGGGTGAGTGTCGGAAATCGCTCGGAATACCGTCTCGGAACGGCAAAAAACTCTGTACCGGACACCCGATTCCGTTCTCTGAATTGACGAGTGAACTGATGAATCAACTGACAGCGGTGCTCGGTTATTTTGCGATGATTCTGATGGCCTGGCTGCTGAGTTCGAATCGGCGGCAGTTTCCCTGGCGCGTGGTACTCTGGGGGACAGCCCTGCAGATCTGCTTTGCAGCGCTGATTCTGAAAACATCCGGCGGTGAAAAATTCTTCAGCTTTCTGGGCGACTTGTTCACGCGATTGATCGAATTCGGCGGGAATGGCAGTCGCTTTCTGTTCGGAGAAGGCCTGGGGAATGTTTTCGCTTTCAGCGTGCTGCCGATCATCATCTTCTTTTCAGCCCTGACATCCGTCCTGTACCATGTTGGAATCATGCAGTTACTGGTCAGCGTGATTGCGAAAGTCATGCAGAAGACACTGAAGACTTCAGGTGCTGAAAGTCTCTCCGCCGCAGCCAATATTTTTGTCGGGCAAACGGAGGCTCCGCTGGTTGTTCGTCCCTACATCGCCTCCATGACACTGTCCGAATTGATGGCCATCATGGTCGGCGGTTTTGCCACAATTGCCGGCAGTGTGATGGGCATTTACGTCAGCTTCGGAATCGATGCCGGCCATCTGATGACAGCCTCTGTGATTTCCGCACCGGCAGGACTGCTCATCGCCAAAGTCCTGCAGCCGGAAACTGAAACTCCACGAACACTCGGCACCAGCAGCGGTCGCATGCCCCGCAGCACAGGAAACCTGATCGAAGCCATCAGCAATGGAGCCTCGGACGGACTGATGCTGATGCTCAATGTCGGCGCAATGCTTGTCGCCTTCACCTCACTGATCGCCCTTGCGGACTTCTGCATCGGACAGTCCTTCGGATGGATCCTGACCACGCTGAACCTGAACAACGCCGAACCTCTGACACTCGCCCGTATCCTCGGTTATCTCTTCGCACCAATGGCCTGGATGATGGGGATTTCGCCCGACGAATGCCTCGTCTCCGGCCAGTTCCTTGGTGTCAAGATGGTGGCCACCGAATTTGTGGCCTACCAGCAACTGGGCACGCTCATGAAGGCAACACCCGGAGCAATTTCCGAACGAACGTTTGTCATCCTGACCTACGCCCTCTGCGGCTTTTCCAATCTGGCCTCCATCGGTATTCAGGTCGGTGGCCTGGGTGCCATGGCCCCGGACAGAAAACAGGACCTGACACGCATCGCCTTCCGGGCCATGCTGGGCGGCACACTGGCCTGCTGCATGACCGGCTGCATCGCCTCTGTGCTGCTGTAAGCCGAACGTCACCCACCCCTCGGGAAACGCAGCTCCTGCCAAGCCGCAAGTCTATCCCGGCTCAGATGGAACTTCGCCCTCCCATCTATCCACCCATCCGTGGTCATCTGCGTCCATCCGTGGTTCCAAACTCAAACGCAGCAAACAACCCCGGGAAGGCGCGGCTCCTGCCAAGCCGCAAGTCTATCCCGGCTCAGATGGAACTTCGCCCTCCCCAAATCACGCCCGCCCTAAAATCACGCCCTCCCCAAAAACACGCCCACCCACCAGGCCGCACGGCACAAGGCGACCACAAACTCCCCGTTTCCCCTGAATTGCGCACACAAACAGCAAGTCACCGCGGAGTTTCGGCAGAAATCACCGGTCTGGCAGTCATAGCCGAGGAATGTTAGACTGCCGTCGAAGTCTGTTCACGAAGTTCGACAGGGAGGTCGACGTGTTTCTGTTCCGCAGTGTCCGCCGCCAATTGCTCTGGCTATTTGGTCTCGCAGTGGTCTCTCTGCTGGTCCTCGCGGTCGCCGGCATCTGTGGGCTGGTCTTGCACAGAGACGCCATCGCCGGGCTCGACTTTCTCCTGCATCGCAGCCCGGACCAGGACAAACTCAGCCGTTCTGTTTCACGAATTGGCGAAGCGTTGTACACACGTCTGGACCTGCGTCGCTCGGAAGCCGTTCAGGAAATCCAGCAGAATTATCGTGCAGAAGTGGAACGAGCTCGGAAGGAACTGTTCGAGTTTCGGCGACGGATTGAAGCTCTTTCGCTGGCCAGCGAGCAGGATCGGCACCAGCGAAACATGGTCCTCGGACGACTCGACAGCATTTACGGAGAACTCCGAGTCCTCGATCAGTTGTCCGCCGAAATCAAGCCTGTGACGGATCAATCGCTGACAGTGCAGCACTATGGCCTTCAGCAGCGCGCTGGGCGAGCGATTTTTCAGATTCAGAAGACGCTGGATAAGCTCCCGGCCTACCAGACGCGTGACTGGGTCGCACGATCACTGAATCTGGGGAAGAGTCGCTCACTGCTGCTTCAGCTAATCATCGTCGGTGCTCTGATCTTCGCCATCATTGTTTTTCTGACCATCGCCTTTTGTGCTCAAAAATGGATCTCCGGCCCCATGCGGGACCTGGCTCGCGGATGTTCCCGAATCGCGAATGGCGATACATCGTTTCGACTTCCACCGTTGTCGCGTTGGAAGGATGAATTTGCCGACGTGGTGGCCGGCGTGAACTGTATGGCCGACCGCTTTCAGCAATCGGAAGAAGACCTGCAGGAAAAAGTGCGGGAACGCAGCGAGCAACTGCTCCGTTCCCAGCGACTCGCCAATGTTGGATTTCTGGCCGCGGGCGTCGCGCACGAAATCAATAACCCGCTGAGTGCCATTTCCATGGCGGCCGAATCACTGGAAATGCGACTGTACGACCTGCCCGACACGGCACTGCCGGAGGCGACAGAAGTGATGGACCGCGTGGCGATGATTCGACGTGAATCCCGCAGATGCGGAGAAATCACAGCACGGCTACTGGATTTTTCACGAGCCGATCGAGGCGTTCGGGTCATGACGGATATCGCCGAGCTTGTGCGCGATGTGCTGGCCATGGTCCGCCACCTCGGCCGCTTCAGTGATCGCACGATTGTGTTTGACTGCGACCGCGGCATCACCGCTGAGGTCAGCGCGGCACAAATCAAACAGGTGATCCTGAACCTGATCGCCAACGGCCTTCAGGCCACAGAACCCGGTGGCAGCGTCACGATCCGTCTGATTGAACAGGTCGACAGTGTGATTGTCTCCATCACGGACAACGGCTGCGGCATGGACGCAGAAACCCTGCAACACGTTTTCGATCCCTTCTTCTCCACACGGGAATCGGGGCAGGGCACTGGTCTGGGGCTGAGCATCACGCATCGAATTGTGGAAGACCACGGCGGCACAGTCACACCCCTGAGCGAAGGCCCGGGGCAGGGCAGTACGTTTCAGGTCCGCCTTCCACGACGGCTCAGACGCGCGAGTGCCGCCTGAGCCGCCTGAGCCCCTGGCTGGGACTCACCGCGTCTCAGTGGTCGCCTCAAACAACACATCCGGCCCCAGACCAAACTGGGCAGGAAGCGGCAGAGACGAGTTGGCCGGATCATCAGCCGTCGTGATCTGCCAGCGACCCGCAAGAATCAACCCGCGGCCACCACAGTTCAGCTCAGGAGCAGCCGTCAGTAACGCCGGACTGCTGGTCTGAGTGATGCGGAGCGTCAGCAGATTGATGCCGTCCAGCAGCACCGCTCGCTCATCCACTCGCAGGTACTGACGACCATCGGACTGCTCAGTTGTCAAGGGTGTTCCGTTGAACCATGCCGTCGCCACTGTCCCCGCCGGCAGCTCCAGCAGGATCGGCTGATTGTTGACCCACGCAGACGTCAGCCGCACCGAACAACGCAGCCAGTAACTTCCGGAAAATGTCTTTTCCGTTTCCCGCACGTTCTTCCAGTCTCCGGGAACTACTGTTGTTTGCCAGTAGGCCCCCGCAGACGGTGTCGATCCAGAGGATGTCGTTTGACTATTTGTACCTGCCGAAGCAGCCTTCGGTCGCGTGTCGTACTTCGAAACATGGGCCTTTCCGCCCAGCAATTGCTCACTGCTGATCGTCGGGCAGACAAATCGTTCCACATGCGAAATGATCAGATCGTTGCCGGTAAAATGATCCACCCACGGCCATCGTTTCGGGTTGTACATGCAATCTGTCAGATCGCGCATCAGCACGACATTCTTTCCGGCGCGAACCAATTGCCGCAGCCCGAAAGGACGCCCAAGCACACACATGTTGGTGTGCACGCCCACAAGTATCACATGACGCACTCCGCGGGCTTCCAGAATATTCCAGACTTCGTCACCCCGATCACTGATGTAATCCCGCTCAGCATCGATGGTGATCGCCTCATTCTGAGCCTTCCAGGGCAAAGCCGGATTGCGCCCCTCGGCCTTCAGCGTCGCCGCCCACTCGGCATGCTCCGCAGGATCATCGTCCTCACCGCCATCAGACTGATCAATCGGATAATGAGCCTGCTCCTCAGATGCGATTTTTGAGCACCAGAAGGGCAGGTCCCGCGGTGGATCAGCAGCCATGGGGGCCTGCTGTGCTCGCAATCTTGCCGGGTGTGTTTCATAGGCTGGCATGCAGTCACTCGGCGAGTGGATGATGACCGCTCCCTGCTGCCGAGCCACAGTCAGGACCTGATTCATTCGCGGCAGAAACTCCGTCATCCGCCGAACCGCATTCAGGCAGTGATGGCGATCCCAGACGTCGCAGACGATGATCGCCGTTTCCCCGGCCAGCCACGCTTCTTTTCGTTCCACCGGCAGAAATCGAGACTCACCCAACGCCGCTGGCACCGCCTTCTGCTGCCTCAGCGTCAACTGCAGTGTCCGCGATGGCTGGGGATCCTCGCCCTGGGCAACATCATTGAGCAGCACCATGAC
>JALQWE010000335.1 GCA_023258825.1 Planctomycetaceae bacterium
GTGACTGAGGCCCTGAAGGCTCTCGGCTTCCGCTGTATCACACTCGATCTGGAGGGTTTTCGTTCGGGAAACCTGAATCAACTGCTGGTGCCGCTTGGACTGGGACAGGTGACTGCAGAACACTCCAGGGAGACTCACTGATGAATGCACCTGGCTATTTTCCGGATCAGAATCCGTTGCCGACGATGGGGATGATCCTGGGCATTGACTACGGCACCAAACGCGTTGGTGTCGCCGTATCAGATCGCGAACAACGCTACTCCAGTCCGCTGTACAATCACCAGCGTCAGGGAATTCAGGGAGATGAGCGATTCTTCAGAAAAGTCGTCGCGGAGTTTCGACCGGTTGGCTTCGTTGTGGGCCTGCCACTGCACATGAATGGCAGTGAAAGCCAGAAATCCAGCGAAGCCCGCCAGTTTGCTCAGTGGCTGAGTCAGATTACTGGTTTGCCGCATACGTTTCAGGACGAACGGCTGACGTCCTATCAGGCCGAAAGTCTGCTGATGACAACGGACTTCACCAAAAAACAACGCAAGGAACGCATGGATAAACTCGCCGCGCAAATCCTGCTGCAGGCGTGGCTGGATCGTCACGGCAAGCCATCCGAGTTTCCCACGTTACCGCCGGCGGAAGAAGGCGGCGGATCAGTTCAGGACGAATCGTCCGCAAACAACCCCACCTGCTGACCCCACGTCCCTTTGCAAGCGGCTCTTCAGAAGAAGTCGCTGTTCCGCAGGGCCCATTTCAAAGCCCGATTTCTGCGACTGAGTCTGCGACACGTGCAGCAAGCTGGAGAGAAACGGCGTCCGCTGACTTGCTGCGGTCGCCGTTTCCATGGGGCCTCAGACTATGTCAGGGAGTCCGCTTTTGTGCAAACAACCATTCCATGAATGCGGCGTCAGCGTAGGTTTGCGTCCACGAATCATGGCCCACTCCCGGGTACTCTGTGTACTTCGGCATGCCACCAGCTTTTTTCAGTGCGTCCACCATTCGGCGTGACTGTTCGGGGCGAACGACGTTGTCCGCATCGCCATGGAAAACCCAGATCGGCAGCTTTGCGAACTTGCTGCAGGTCTGCGGATCTCCGCCACCACAGATCGGTGCGGCGGCGGCAAACATGTCCGGGTGCTGACCAATCAAATCCCATGTGCCGAAGCCGCCCATCGAAAGGCCCGTGATGTACAAGCGATTCGCATCGATGCGGTACTCCTTCTGCAGCTCCCTGATCAATTCCACAATCAACGAACGTGATTCACCCCACCACTGTCCGGTCGGGCATTGTGGCGCAATCACAAAGCAAGGGTACTTCTCACGATTTGCGTCCTTCGCAAATTCTTTCGCACCATGAACCAGTTGCCGCATATTGTCGGCCCCGCGTTCACCAGCTCCATGCAGAAAAATCACCAGCGGATAGGCTTGCTGACCATCGGCCGCATAGTCCTTCGGGAGCATGATCTGATACTTCAGCTGTTTTCCGTCAGCATTCGAATACTCCTTCGGCTGGTACAGATCTGCTGCGGTGACGCTGTGGCCGGCTGCCAGCAGCACTGCTGAAGCAAGGAAAAACCAGATCGTTTTCATGGATGAGAATCCCCTCGAAAAGTGTGAGAATACGATGCAGGCGTCTCCGAAAACGGGGACTCGTCGCCGGATCATATCGGGTTTCCCGGCGTTTTCCAAAGTCGATCGCTGGCCTTGTTGGAATGCATTCTTCCATGTGAAAGGGGTGTCATTGCTGTTTCGGTGCGGTGCGAAAGGTTCCGTGTCGGATGTTCTGCACTTCGTGGCTGCTGGCAAGGCACTTTGGGCGCCGTGAACGCTGGCGAATTGTTCGTGGCAACCTGCAGTTCGCATTTCCCGGGACAGGCGGTAACCTTTCTGGAATGCGGCGTCCGGGATCTCAAGTCTCAAGGCTGCTTTCGTATTTTTGTGCCCGACAGCGAGTTACGGATGGTTCAGGATCCGGAGGCTTGCTGATCCCTTCAGGATGACATCTATGCGTCCCTGGATTCTTGCCGAAACAAATTACGCTCATGTGAAAAACTGCCACTACGATGTGGCGGTACTGCCGATGGGGGCGACGGAGCCCCACAACCTGCACCTGCCCTATGGTACGGACACGCTGGAAGCGGAAGCGATCTGCAGCCGAGCGTGCCAGGTGGCCTGGGAACGTGGTGCTCGTGTGGTGATGCTGCCTGCGATTCCTTACGGAACTGAGACAAATCAGAACCAATGCCGGCTGTCGATGAACGTCAATCCATCGACGCTGGGATTGTTGATCCGTGATCTGGTGCAGTCGCTGGAAGGTCACGGCATTCACAAGCTGCTGATTCTGAACAGTCACGGGGGCAATGAGTTCAAACCGCTACTGCGGGAACTGCATGGGACAACAAAGGTGCAGTTGTTCCTGTGCGACTGGTTTCGCGGCCTGACGGCGGACGTGAAGTCTCGTCTGTTTGAAATGCCCGACGATCATGCCGGGGAAATGGAAACTTCGCTGGGGCTGGCGTTCTTCGGCCATCTTGTGGCCATGCATGCCGATGGCACCCTCGCGGCTGACGATGGCATCACCGCAGAGACGCGACTGGAAGCCGTCAATAAGGGCTGGGTGTCAATCACGCGTCCGTGGCATCTGTTGACGACGAACACTGGTTCCGGCAATCCTCACGCAGCGACGGCCGAGAAAGGGCGAGCACTGATGGAGGTGATTGTTGAACGCCTGTCAGGCTTTCTGGTGGACCTGGCACGAACCTCAATTGATGAACGGTTTCCGTTCTGAGGAGGTTTGGACATCGTGCTGACGGCGAGGCTGTTTTCCGCGCGGAGGCGTGGAGAAAACTGGAGTGTGGGCCTGTCTGAGCACGCCTGCAAGTGGGCCCCGGGAAAGGTTCTGCCTTTCCACGGGGCCATTGCGGTACAAGCTTCAGTAGCTTCGTGGCCTTACAGTTCCCTGGACTCGCCCCGGCAATCCCATGATCCGCAGAAATCCTTCTGCATCGGTCTGATCGTAGGAACCGCCTTTTTCCATGCTGGCGATATCGGCTTTGTACAGGCTGTAGGGGGACTTACGGCTGCTGACGCGGACGTTGCCCTTGTACAGCGTCAGTTGAACTTCGCCGGTGACGGGTTTCTGGGTTTCGCGGATGAACGCCATCAGCGCGTCCATCTTGGCACAGTACCAGAAGCCGTAGTACACCATTTCGGCGACCTGCGGGCTGAGCGAATCGCGGAGGTGGGTGAGGTCACGGTCCAGCGTCATCTGTTCCAGGCCCTGATGAGCGGCGTAGAGCAGCGTCATGCCCGGGGATTCGTAAACTCCGCGGCTCTTCATGCCGACGAAGCGGTTCTCGACGATGTCAATTCGTCCACAGCCATTGCGACCGCCAATTGCATTGAGCTCTTCGACGAGTGCTGCCGGGCTGAGTGCCTTGCCGTTAACAGCGACTGGGATTCCGGATTCGAAATTGATGGTCACAACTTCTTCCCGGTCGGGAGCCTGTTGCGGTGACACCGTCATTCCGAAGTCGATGATGGACTGACCATCGACGGTCGGATCTTCGAGGTCTCCGGCTTCGTAGCTGATGTGCAGACAGTTCTCGTCACTGGAGTAAGGCTTCTTTGCTGTGGCCTTGACGGGAATGTTCTTCTTTTCGCAATAGTCCAGCATCTCTGTGCGGCCGGGAAACGCATCGCGGAATCGTGCCATGCGCCAGGGAGCGATGATGCGTACAGAAGGTTCGAGTGCTTCGGCGGCCAACTGGAATCGACACTGATCGTTGCCCTTGCCTGTGGCACCATGCGCAAAGGCGACGGCACCCACTTCGCGTGCACGCTGCAGGCAGGCCTTGGCGATCAACGGACGCGCAATACTGGTGCCCAGCAGGTAAATGTTTTCGTATCGGGCCTGCCACTGCAGAACCGGGAAGGCGAAGTCCCGACACAGCTCTTCACGGACGTCCACGATCTGAGCGGACCGAGCTCCGATATCATGGGCCTTTTTCATGATGGCCGCGCGGTCTTCACAGGGCTGACCGAGATCCACATAGAGGCAGTGGACGTCGTAACCTTCATCCTGCAGCCAGCCTACCAGTACCGATGTATCCAGCCCGCCGCTGTATGCAAGGACAACCGATGATCCCACGAGTCTTTTCTCCGGTATTGAACTGAAAAAATCATGCAGACGCCCGTCTGCGGAGCCTTCGCATGGTATCCGCCAACAAGCAGATCGCCACCGAAGTGGCTGGAATTCCCGCGGGATGCATGGAAAGGCAAAAACAGACAGAGTCTAACCGGTTCTGCCCGAGATGAACACACGTGCCGAATTTCAGTTGTCGGGACGCTGAAGTGGGCTGAGTGCCCAACAGCCATCTGAAAAAGTGCGGTTATTTCCCGCGATTTTCAGGGATCTGGTGGTTCAGCGATTGAGCCGATACGGAGTGGGGTCGAGGTGCGGTTTTCTATTGGAAATCAGTTCGGCCACAAGTTTGCCGGTTCCTGTTCCCATCGAAATTCCCAGCATGCTGTGCCCAGCGGCAATCCAGACGTTCTGGAAGCGGGGGGAACGATCAATGTAGGGAATGCCATCGGCCGTCATCGGTCGCCAGCCATACCATTCTTCTTCCACCGGGTCTGCCGTGGGTTCCTGCAGGTACTCCGCGGCGCCCGATCGCAGGTAGTTCAGTCGCTGACGATTCAGGCTGGTGTCATAGCCCGAAAACTCCATGGTGCTGCCTACACGGTAGCCTTCTTCAAAGGGGGTGATGGCGACGTGGCACTCTTCCAGAATCATGGGGTACTTCGGGCAGAGTTTCGGGCGCGGCATGGTGATGGAATAGCCTTTGCCCGGCTGGATCGGGAGATTAACGCCGAGGGCTTGTTTCAGCAGCGGTGTCCACGCGCCGGTAGCCACAACGAAGTTGTCGGCAGAAATCGATTCGCCGGTTGTCAGCACGGCGCTGGCCAGGCCCTGAGTG
>JALQWE010000336.1 GCA_023258825.1 Planctomycetaceae bacterium
ACCCGATCATCTTGCTCGCCGAACTCAGCTTTGCCTGATTGCTGCCGAAGGTATCTCCCCAACCAAATATCAGCAGATTGAAAGAACTGAGCGATGTCAAAAGCGCGACTTCAGGGCATTTTTACTCCCAATCTGGTTCCTTACACGCCGGATGGAGGTATCAACGAAGCGGAACTCCGACGTTACGCGGACTGGCTGATCGCTCGCGGAGTGCACGGCCTGTACCCGAATGGTTCAACCGGTGAATTCACACGTTTCACACCGGATGAGCGACGGCGGATTGTGGCTATTCTGGCAGATCAGGTACGCGGCCGCGTTCCAATTCTCGCCGGCGCTGCCGAAGCCAATGTCCGCGAGACTATTCGCGCCTGCGAATACTATGCGTCACTGGGAATTCGAGCTGTGGCGATTGTAGCACCGTTTTACTACAAGCTCAGCCCGGCCTCCGTTTACGCGTACTTTGCAGAAATCGGCCGAAATACTCCGATTGATGTGACGCTGTACAACATCCCGATGTTTGCCAGTCCGATCGATGTGCCCACGATTCAGCGTCTGTCTGAGGAATTTGAACGCATCGTGGCGATCAAGGACTCGTCCGGCGATATTCCGAACATGATCCGCATGATTCAGGCCGTTCGCCCGAATCGACCGGATTTTGCCTTTCTGACAGGCTGGGATGCGGCCCTCATGCCGATGCTGTTGGCCGGTGCCGATGGCGGTACGAATGCCAGTTCTGGTGTTGTGCCGGAACTGACCCGCAAGCTGTATGATCTGACAGTGTCCTACCAGATCGATGCGGCCCGCGATGTCCAGTATGATCTGATCCGATTGTTTGACACGATGATCTACTCGGCAGAATTCCCCGAAGGCTTCCGTGCTGCGGTTGGCCTGCGTGGTTTTCAGATGGGGCAGGGGCGTCAGCCGTTGTCCGACAAACAGAAAACAGACCTGACCACACTCAGCCGCGAATTGCAGTGCATGTTGTCAGCGCATGGCTTTACCGATCAGCCGATTGGCGGCTGTGCAGTGGCTGAAAACGCAGGCGGCACGCCCAATCCCCAGGACGTTTCCGCGATTGTGCAGCAGGTCGTGGCCGAATTGTCCCGCCGCGGCTTGATGTAAACAGGAACTGAGACGAACCCGGGATTCAGACGGTGGCAGCGCTGTCCCGGGCCGCGGTCTGCACCAGTTCCAGATACGAACGTCTTTCGGATTGGTGCAGCTCCAGAATTTGTGCCAGACGCAGTAGCAGTTCCGTGGCCTGCTGGCGGTCTTCTTCTGCACACAGCAGTTCCAGTTCCGCGTACCACGGCAAGCCCTGCACCTGATCCAGACAGCACGTGACGGTGTTGCCTTCGAAATACACGACCGTGCTCCGCCGCGCCTTCCGGACAACTCCCGCCGTTGCGAAGCCGAGTGCCAGCAGAATGGCCTTGAGTTGGTCCGCCGAATGCGTCAGCATCGCAGGATCGACCGCGAGGGGCAGCTCCAGTTCTTTTCGGGACTTGGTGACAGCATCCAGACGCGGGCCTTTCCACGTCAGGTGGACGCTGTCGCCGGTTCGCCGAATCCGCAGAGCCTCATCTGTCAGGCGGAAGTCCCGCACTGGGTGCTGAAAGTACTCATCCACTTCCTCCGAGTCCTGAAATGTGAGATCTGGCCAAAGCGTCTGGAGTCGACTCAGCAGGACATCGGGCGTGGTGACTGCAAACTTGGCTTCGACTTCAATCATCGGTAAGGACTTTCTCGGGGCGAACGAAGGAAGACATAGTCAACTGGAATGCTGATCCCTGGAACGCACGCGGTCAGAGATCGAACGCAGGTGGTTCCATGTGAACAACCCTGAATCGTGGTTGTCTGACCAGCGGATGCGCAGAGCGTAATTCCCGGCTAACCCAGCCTCCAGTAAACCCAGATCTTCAGGCACACTGGCTGGATCAAGAATCTGCCGCCCGGTGAATTCATCCACGCAGGACGCACACCGACAGCTCTGCCGAACCAGTTGAAACGGCAGGAATGATGTTTCAGTGGCATCCCAGACTAATTCAAGTAGCCGTCGTTCTTTGTGAACTTTAACATTACCTGGCGCCTTCATCGTCATCCTCCTCATCAAACAGATCTTCTTCGTCGTCCTCGTCATCTTCGTCGGAGAGACACTCGTCGTCGTCTTCCGTGAACGCGAGCACCAGCATTTCGACAAATTCTTCCAGCGACTCTGTCACACACTCAAATTCCGCCGGCTGGTTCAGAAACTGCAGCACCCCTTGCTGTTCGCCACTGGTATCCAGACAGTAGTAGTCACCGTCACCGGTTTCTCCAATCACCAGGTAGGGTTCCGGCCAGCAGAATTCCCGACCTTTGGGATCGGACAGCATGCCCAGTCGCGCTTCGCGATTGATTTCGATGAGGCTGTCGGCTGCATCCAGCAACTCGACCTGTGACACAACGCCCTCACTGCCGGAACCACTGTCGGAACGACCAGCCGTTTTCAGAATCTTTGGGTAGGCTGCCATCAAGCGCAGAAAACTCTGCGGAAGCGGATGACCGCAGAGTTGTTGAAGGAGTTGGACCGTCTGTTCGTCAATCACCGGAGAATCCGCTGCAGAAATCATCTGATCACATGACACGCCTGGGATTGTACCGGGTCCGCGATCCGGCCGCACTCGAACGGCCCGTCGAAAAACGAGAATCGCCGCGGTCCCTGATCGGGCGATGGTCCCTGCTGGCATTATGTGGTTCAGGAACGCCTGATTCGGAAAGCGGGCGACAAGGCAGAGCAACTTGTCGCAAAAACCTGCTCGGCCTTCTCGGCCAATTGGGAAACAAAGTCTTGAACGGGTCCGGGTTGATAGACAGTGTTCACTCCGAACACCCGCAAGTCAGGCTATAAATTTCACTGGCATGTGGCCGGCGGCACAGGCAATTCCCTCAATTCTCCCGGGAACGTTATCTGGTTCTCCGGGTTCAAACGTAGAGACCGGGGGCGCATGCTGCGTTTTGGTGACTTCCGCTGAGTATCCTGCAGGAAGTCTGCCACAATCTCTGCAGCGTTTTTCAGAGTACTCTTCAGGCGGTTGCGACCTGGTAATCTTCGTCGCTGCAAACAATCCCTGCCCCAATTCACAAACGGAATCCTCGGTCCAGTCCAGCCATTAACATCCCACTCAGTTTTTCGGAATCAGCGTCAGCTCTTCGCCTGAATTCGCACCATAGCGGAGGAGTCAGTCCTCAGAACACACGGAACGGAAGGTTCACCACACAGCGAAAAAAAGGGTTGTATGGCGTCACACTCGGACCGCCACCAACCCTCCACGTACGGTTTTTTCCTTGAGCCCATACTGGTCGGTGCGCGATCAAAGCAGTTCCAGATAGGCCCGAATATCCACCTTGTCCTGATCCGTCATCCCGAATCCCGGGATTCCGACGATGTTTTCCACGAAGTTGAAGTACTGCTGGTAATGATTCAGCAGCTCATCCAGACTCTTCGCTCCATTGTTGTGAAAATAGGGTGCAGTGGTGCGAACACTCCAGAGCGTCGGGATCTTGAAAGCGTTTGCATCAACCGAGTTTCCGGTGATGAGCGCCCGACCGGGGTCGGCGGATGTGATTTTCGTCACGCTGCCGTCCTGCTCGCGGAATTCCCACGTCAGCATGGTGCCACCGCCGAGCTGGAACTCGGAAACAAAGGCACTGCCAAAGCGAGATCCTGCAGGGATTCCGAAGATCGCCTGAGCCCCCTGCGACGTCGCATTGAGCATCGGACCACTATGGCAATGCACGCAACGCCCCTTGATCGGGTTGCCATTCACTGGATTGTCATCGGTGAAGAACAATCGACCGCGTCTTTCAGACTCAGTGCGGCCCCGCGGCAGTTCTGGCAGCGTTCCCGTCTCAATGAAATTCCGAAGAGCCCGAACAGTCACCTTACTTCGTTCCCAGGCAGCAACGGCATTCAGATCATAGTCTGTCGGAAACTTTGAAATCCGGGAGTGCCCCAACCATGCATCGAGGGCCTGCAACTGAAGACTGGAGGCACGACCATCAGACATCAACACAGGGTCCAGCGCTGAACTATTGAAAACAGTTGGCACACCACGCGGCAGAAGGGCGGTGCGAGCGGACGAGTTCTCGATCGAGACGTTGCTGTGCATGGGAACTTCGACAAGTAACGTGGCATTCTGGCGAATGCGATCGAAAGTATTCCCGCCAGGTGCGTCGGCGGCGTCGTGACGAAACAAAACGTCACTCGCAGGCAGAAGATTCACCTGCAGAATCGACAGGGCACCAGTTTCCTTCGTATGGCATGTCTGACAAGTTCGCCCATTCCCCCTGAAAGTGGCCCCGGCAAACAGCTTGCCACCATGTTCGACAAGCACTGGGTCCTCCTGCGCTGACACATTCAAAGTGGTCAGAAAAAACAAGGGAATCATCACGTACGGCAAGAGTCGAAATTGAGCGATCATCATTCGCATTCCTTATCTACTGGCTGAACCGAACTGTCGATGCTTCCCGGCAGTCGACAGTGAACAACAGCAGGCGTTGGTTTGGAAAAGGCCCTTTTTTGCGAAGCAACCGCCGTAATTCGGTGTTTTTTTTCGATACCGGAAGACAACTCGCTCTTCTTCCTGTGTGTTTTCTGCATCGACAAACATCCTGCCGGAGAATGTGCAGCGAAAGGAGCTGAGGGCGGCGGGCCAGATCGTCAATCGTCGCTCCATCCCTCATCTTTGCGAATCGGGAAAACGGTCCAGACCGGCAGCGGCAGAGGTTTAACAAATCCCAGCGTCCGGGAGCCCTTGTTCGAATCCCGTCGTTCTGTCTGTGTGGTTCGCAGACCGTTGCCCAACCGGGGCCAGCCATCTGTCGGTAACCCCATTCCCATGCTCGTGCTCGTGCTCGTGCTCGTGCTCGTGCTCGGAGTATCAACATCGTCCCTCAAACTCAAACCTGCAACCT
>JALQWE010000337.1 GCA_023258825.1 Planctomycetaceae bacterium
GACCGGGTGAGTGTCCTTGTACTGAATATGCTTGACCGGGGACGACGGCCTCGAGGTGGCTCGGGTTGCACGCCAGCTCGAGGTCGACGGTCTTGCCCGAGTGCGTGACGTGCTCGGCGTGCGCGCCGAGGTGGTACTTCACGTCGCCACGGCCCATCTTCAGTTGCGGGTCGACGTCATCAAATTCCCGGAAGATCTTTGAGGGACTTTTGCCCATGATGTTGGCGAGGACGTTGAGTCGGCCGCGGTGCGCCATACCCAGCACCATCAGATCAATTCCCTGGCTGCCGGCACGTTCGATGGCCATGTCCAGCAGGGGAATCAGGCTTTCGGCGCCTTCGAGCGAGAAGCTCTTTGCGCCCACGTACTTCTTCTGCACGAATTCTTCGAAGACAACGGCATCGCTCAGACGTTCCAGAATCCGCAGTTGCTCCGCACGCGACAGCCGCAGGCGATTTGCGGTGCGTTCCATGCGATCTTCCAGCCACTGACGTACCGGCAGGCTGTCAATGTGCATGAACTGCACGCCAATGGAGCGACAGTAGGTGGTCTGCAGCCAGGCCAGCATCTGACGCAGGGTGCGTACATCAGGACCACCAGACCACTGCGTGGAAAACTGGCGATCCATGTGCTCTTCGGAGAATCCGTAGAATTCGGCGTCAAGCTCTGCGGGACGCGGACGTTCCGCGTTGAGCGGATCGATTTTGGCGACGATGTGTCCGCGAACACGGTAGCTGCGAATCAGTTGCTCGAGACGCTCCTGCAACACCGCGGCGTCTGATGCGGACGGATCCACTCGGCCACCGGATGTCTTCCGAAAGATACTTTCCGCCTGAAACGGAGCACTCATGGATTCGGCAGTCAAACCGGAATCTGCCACCTTCAACTCGTCGAAGTAATCACGCCAGTCTGGTGACACGGAGTTGCGATCGCGCAGGTAGCTTTCCAGTTGGGTTTCGGCAAACTCCAGATTCTGAGTTCCCACGTCGACACGGCCGCGACCACGGGGCAGGGCAGCGGGCTTAGGCGCATGCGCGTCTGCATCGGCAGAGTCAAGAAATGGCGGCGCTGACGTGGGAATTGACGCTGAGTTGGACATGTTTGTTGCCGTTAACAAAGGCCTTCTGCACTGCACGGTGTCTGCGTCCCGCACAACGCGGAACGGACACGAAAGCGGCAGGTGTCAGAAAGCCCGAAAACCAGAAGTACCGGCTGAACTTCAGCCAGTCACAGGGCTGACATTCTAATGAATTGCTCTCAGAAATCGGAAGCAGTTTACCATCATCGCTCCCGGACCGTGCTGCATGATAGACAGACTGCCACGAATGGGAAACAATTCCGGCTCTCCCGAAGCCCCTTTTCCGGGAGTCATTTTTATCCGCTCCACCCCAACAGTCTCTCTGGAATCATGAAAAACCCGGCCAACATTGGAATTCTGACGGTTTCTGACCGAGCCAGTCGAGGTGAGTATCAGGATCTGGGAGGGCCGGCGATTGTCAGCTACCTGCAGGAATTGCTGGTTTCCCCGTGGACCCCGGTTTCTCGTATTGTCTCTGATGATCGGCATCTGATCGCGTCGGAACTCAAACAGTTGGCTGATGACTGCCAGTGCTGCCTGATCATCACCACCGGAGGAACGGGTCCTGCCGTTCGTGACGTGACGCCTGAGGCCACCGTGGATGTCTGCGACAAGCTTTTGCCGGGTTTTGGTGAATTGATGCGCAAAGTCTCGCTGGAAAAAGTGCCCACGGCGATTCTCAGCCGGCAGACGGCCGGAATTCGGGGACAGACGTTGATTATCAATCTGCCCGGTCAGCCGCGGGCCATTCGGGATTGCCTTGGAGCCGTGATGCCAGCGATTCCCTACTGTATTGATCTGCTGGAGGGACCGCGGCTGGACACCGATCCGGAACGCTGCAACGCATTCCGCCCTAAAAAAGTAGCCGGCAGTTGAGGCTTGTAGACCTCGGGTTTCACGACGACAAGAACTCAGAACCTTCAACGCAGAAACCTCGCCACAAGTGCGAGGTTTCTGTGCTTTGTCCGTCAGTTTGATCCGGACCCCGTCTGAGATTTCAGAGGGTTCGGTGGAAACAGTCGCTCACTGAGCCGGGGTTGGCGGTGGGCAGTTGTTGCTGAAACCACCACCACTGAGACCACTGTCACTTGCCGCACCAAGAACAGCACCGAGGCCGCCACCAGCAATTCCCGCGGCCAATCCCGCACCACTGGCACCGCCACCTCCGCCACCCGCAGATCCAGCAACCCCGGATCCCGTTGGGGCTGCAGGCGCGGCAGCAGCCGTTGCCGCCACGGCATCGGTGGCTTCAATAGCCCCGGATTCCGCCCCGAAGAATGTATCAAAATTTGCCTGATTCAGGTTCTGAGCACCAATCGGGGCTACGGCAACTTCCGTGGTCAGGAACATGCTGACCGGGACATAGTCACCAGCGGCAGCCGCTTTGAACGGCAACACTTCAATGCCCATCCCAAAGACCCCGTCTCGCCCGACACCCACAAGGCTGTGGACTCCGGGGCCCAGACCGGCAACAGCAAAAGACCCATTCGGAGCAACCCGTGCCGTCCCGACAGCCTCGCCGTCTTTCAGGAAATACACTTTCATGCTGAGCACTTCACGGTAACGTCCGGTCCGCTCGTCGAGCAGGTTGACCTGACCGTACACCTTTCCGTCAGCAGCAATCTGAACACTGTCGTAGCTGAGGCTGGTGGCAATGTTGCCTTCGCCGTACGGGAATTCTGCATCACTGACCAGTAGTTTGCCGTTAAACCGCAGGTCTCTTACCCCGATGGCACTCTTCATGAGTTTCTGGGCCAGGGCCGTATCGGCAGCCGGGACGGCGGCCGACTCCACATCGACTTCCTTGTCCGCCGGTTGCTCTGGAGTGGCTTCCACCATCCGAACACCATAGACAACCATGCCGGCTGGACCAATGGCCACAACCCCACCAACGTCACGTTTTAAACCGGAGACTGAAAACCTGCCGGTTGAATCCGTCATTGTCTCTGCGGCCAAACCACCATGGGTCAGCAACTTCACCTGCATTCCCGGCGCTGGTGCAAGTCCCTCTGATGTGATCGAAAAAATGCGCCCAACGAAAGCGCCTTCGGCGTCCAGCACGATCTCGTGCGATCGATTCTTCAGGATCTCTTCCGGTGTCAGCAACCGAATCCGCGATGGTGGTTGCGGAGCTGCCGGTGCAGCGCTAAGCGGTCGCGAGAGAATGGAGGACAGGCCGGAGTCGCCGTCCAGTTCCTTTCGCTCGTTCTCGTTCTCTTTCTCTGATTCTGCCGTAGCGACGCGCGATTCTTCAGCAGTCCCCGGTTTTTCCTCAGCAGCACGGAGCACTGGACTGGCAGAAACCAGCGTCGAGGCGAACAGAGCCGCCGCCGAAATTTTGGAACTAAGGGAGTAAGATCGCATGTGTTTGGTCCCGTGAGCACTAGCAGGAAAAGCTTCGCACGGGGAAACCCCTGGCCCCGTCAACTGTGCAGCAATGATTCTCAGAAATTTTCTTAGGGATTCCCGTGCAATATTCTTGTATTCGTTACAACTGTTTTTCAAGAGTAATCGATCGTAAAATTATTGAATCAGCGCAAATCACCAAAATTACCCAAATTCCGCATTTGTTGACGGACTGGAGGGTGTTTGCCTGACTTTGGAGCTGGTGTGTTTTCCCACCTATCCATCTTAAGTCTTGCCCGTGGATTGGCAGAATCACAAAAAAAATCCGCATTCTTTCGGATTTTCAGGCCACTCGGCGATGCGCGGTTGGTCGATCCGCCAAAATCATTCCCGTTGCCTGATTCTACGCGTTCATCTTTCGAAACACCCGGTTTACTAAATGCGTATCACCACCTGGAACGTCAACGGCATTCGAGCCGCCATCCGCAAGGGTTTTCAGAAACATCTCGAAGAAATTCGCCCGGATGTGCTGCTTTTGCAGGAAGTACGGGCTTTACCACATCAGCTTCCTGCTGAGTTCGAGCATCCCGAAGGCTGGCACGTCGTCTGGAATCCGGCCACTCGCCCCGGATATTCCGGAACGGCAATCTGGTCGCGCTCTCCAATTGCCCTCCTCAGCACTCATGTCAGCTCCGAATACACCGACACCGAAGGTCGGTTGATTGAAGCGCGGATTGACGGTCTGGATTTTGCCTGCGTCTATCTGCCCTCCGGTTCTTCAAGTCCCGATCGACAGCGCGTGAAAGACCAATGGCTGGCGCTCTTTCGCCAGTGGGTTGCTCAGCGAGCTTCCGCGACTCCCTTCTTCTTCGGTGGCGACATCAATATCGCTCACACTGAAAAAGACATCTTCTACGCAAAGTCGAACGAACAGACATCGGGGTTTCTGCCCCATGAGCGAGCGTGGTTTTCTGAACTTCTGCAGGATGGCTGGCACGACCTGGTGCGGGAATTTCATGGAGATCTTCAGGGACCCTATTCGTGGTGGTCCAATCGCGGGCGTGCCAGGGAGCTGGATCGAGGCTGGCGTATCGATTACCTGATGTGCAACTCTGCGGCCCGACCTCTGTTTCAGGCAGCGACAATTCATCGTGAGGCCGCGCTCGAGGTCAGTGACCACGCCCCAGTCTCGATTGATCTTCACGTCCCCTGATTTCCCCATCCCTGACGCCGATGTGCTGATTGACCCGCGTCCGATGACGGGGGCGTTCAATATGGCCATGGATGCCGCTTTGCTTGAACTGGCCGCCCGCAGGTCCCGTTCCGTACTGCGGATCTATCAATGGTGCGAACCCACTGTCACTCTGGGCTACTTTCAGGCGGCGGAGTCCAGTTTGCAGTCCTCTGCAAACCCGTTTCCGGAACTTCCCGCGGTGCGGCGACTGTCCGGCGGCGGCGCTATCCTGCACCACCAAGAGCTGACCTATTCCTGTGTCCTGCCGGATTCCCACCCGGTTCGGG
>JALQWE010000338.1 GCA_023258825.1 Planctomycetaceae bacterium
TGAGCAACAGCACGACAAATCCCAGCATCGCGCACAGTTTGCCGAAGTAAATCGAACTGCGCGGCAGTGGCGAGTTCAACAGTAGCTCCAGCGTGCGACGACGAACTTCCCGCACCAGCAACGTCGACGGAAACACCGGAACGACCAGAATCGCGGCCGCCAGTATCGCATACGTCACCCAGCGAAAGACTTCACGCCCACGCGCTCCATCCAGATCCACAATCGCCGTCGTCGGCCACTTCAGCAGCACCACCAACGATGCGACCAGCGAAATTGACAACAGAATCGCCAGCACGCGACCACTGCGCAGCAACGCCAGCAACTCCCGCCCCAGTATCACACCAATCCCACTCATCGCGCCACCTCCGCCGATTCCCGACGCGGGGCCGACTGAGCATTTCGCTCAGCTTCTGCCTCTCTGGCCGCGGTCACAAAGGCTTCTTCCAGATCCCCGGCTACCTCACGGAATTGTCCAACTCGGTCGCCAGCCAGAATCATCTGCCGCAGCAATTCGCCCAGCTTCTCGTCGTTCGCCGATGTGCGGCAACGAATGATCGTCTCCGCCTCCGACAAGGTCACTTCCGCATCCGCTTCCATCGCTGCACGAACACGAGCCGCCGCGTTCTGCATCCCGTCCGCTGTCAACAACTGAATCTCAATCGTACGCCGCTGCGACAATTCCCGAGTCACTTCCTGCAGCGTTCCCATCGCCCGCAGACGACCTCCCGCCACAATCGCCACCTGATCACAAATCCGAGACAACTCGGGCAGAATATGACTGGTCACAATCAGCGTTCGTCCTTCCGCCGCCAGTCGCAGCAGAATCGATCGCATCTCAATCCGAGCCTCCGGGTCCAATCCATTCGCAGGCTCGTCCAGAATCAGGACTTCCGGCTTGTGCAGCAGAGTCCGTGCGATCCCCACTCGCTGCTGCATCCCATGACTCAGACTCTCCACGTATCGGTCCTGCATCCACACCGCGTTGGTGAGGTCCAGAACCTCCGAAATCCGACGCTGACGCTCCCGCCGTGGAATCCCGAACGCTGCGCCGAAAAAGTCCAGGTACTCCCGCACCCGCATGTTGTCGTACGAACCAAACTTGTCCGGCATGTACCCGACAAGTCGACGGACTTTCGATAACTCCGTTACACAGTCCGCACCTGCGATCTTCGCAGTACCCGAGGTCGGTCGCGAAAGCCCCACAAGAATACGAATCGTCGTCGTCTTACCCGCTCCGTTCGGGCCGATGAACCCCAGAATGCTCCCGCGATTCAAAGTCAGCGTGAGCTTGTCCAGCGCAACAAACTCACCGTAGTGCTTCGACAACTCCCGAATTTCCACAACTGGTTCTGCACTAGCCATTCCTGTGTCTTTCCGTTCGCCTGTCCGCTCTTGCTCATGATCCCACCGAGACCAGCGTCCGATGCAGATCCTGACTCCCCTGTCCGCCCATTCATGCCACACTCTGCGGCAGCAACACCACATTTCAACTGCGGTCCGTCCCGATACCGCCGCCCAATCACTTCGCCGACGTCACCGCCGCCATCTTCGGCTCGCTGCGACGCCCCTTCAGCTTGACCAGACAACGATTCACGAGGTAATTGTCGTCCTGCTCGCCCATCTCCGCTTCGGTCTGACTGTTCCCGCCAATTTCACTGACGTCAATCTGCAGATAAAACCGCCCCTGTTCGGCAGCCGCTTTCGCCAGCTCCGCCGGTACCGAAATCACCTGTTCACCCAGCGGACTGTCCAGTTCCGTCACCAGCTGCAGATTCTCCGGTGTCCCCGACAGCACTCGCACCTTCCGCGATCCCGCACGGATGTCCAGATTGATCTCGACCGATTCCACTTCGAATGGTCGACACACCTGAGGAATCAGGTATTCCAGCAACGTATCCGAAGCCGTCTCGATGGCCACCCATTCCCGTCGCGGATTGTTGTACATCCCGCCAAATCCACCGCTCGCGGTCTCGATCGATCGCATCGTCATGAAGGGCGATAGAATCGTGATCAGCTTGCCCGCCTCCGGTGGAATCCACTGAATCGGCTGAATCATCAGGGTGTTCTGAGTCACCCGCAGGTCGTCCGATGTAAAATTCAGCAGCGACTTGTCCGATGATTCCCAGAACAGCACCGATTGCTCTGCCGGAAATAAGTCCGTGCGGTCACGATTGGCGAAAACCGATTCCATCAGCCGCGTTCGCTGACGCTGCTCTTCCGTCGTCAATGTCGTTGACCAGTACTGCCCCGATTTCAAAACCCCATCCTCAGTGCCCCGCAGTATCCCGGCACTGTCCCGCGTCAGACTCAGGTTGTCAGGCGTTAATCCTGCCATCATAAAGTCCGACGCATTCTCAAAGCCCGGTGCCAGCAACGTCGCCCGGAATCCCGCTTCGTCAAATGTCCCCGTAATGCGAAACGGCAGCTCTGACTTCCGAACCGCTCGCAGTGGATACGTCTTTAATCCCGCAGGCTGATTCAGCTTCTCCCAGTGATTCTCCGCCGCCCCCTCCCAGACCAGTCGCCGGTAGTCGAGGTTTGCAGAATCCGACTGAGCGTCCAGGACGGCTCCACTCTCCGAGGAAACCGGAAGATCAACCGCGTTCGGCAGGTAGACAGAAGCAAATCCGTCCGAAACCACGTCCGTGGCCCCCGTCCCAGCCATCATCACCCGTGTCTCAATCAACGTGTTCGGCGCGACCGAACGTATCTGCATTCCGGTCACCAGAGCCGGCACTGCGGCCACAACCGCCAGACTGGGCACAACCCAGACCAGTCGCTCGCCCACCGATCGACGCAACAGATAGCCACCCACCACAAACAACAACACCGGAAACACACTCAACAACACAAAGGCCGTCGCACGACCTGGAACCTGATAGCCCACCAGAGCCGCCGCGTGCTCCGCAGCCACCGGCTGCGAAATCAGCGGCGCCGGTCGCGCGTCAAATAAGGTGTCCACCATCCGACGGCTGGAAGCAATCGTTGTCCACGCCGGTGCTCCCTCACCACCGTCTTTGCGGCGCTCAACAAACACTCGCGAGTCAATCGCTGTGATCACTACAAATCCACGACCCACAGGCAGCCTCAGTGCCACCGGCCAGTTGTCCACACTCCAGATCACCTCGCCCGTCCCGGGCACAATCCGCAGGTACCGCACAGGCTCGTCAAACTCCCGCGCAACACTTCGAGTTGGATACTGGGCTTTCGGATATTCGGGATTCAGTTCCAGCAACACGTTGTTACTGGATGTCTCCCCAACAACTGTCAGAGGAAACAATTCTCCCAGCAGAGTCCGCGCGACGTCTTCGCCCACCACGTCCAGCGGCAAATACAAACGACCACCTCGCTGCAGCCACGCGCGAATCGCATCGCATGCCATCGGGTAGTTGCTCAGCCGCGGATCACCCACCGCCAGGGCGTCCAGAGGATCCAGGCATTCACTGTGATGACTGATGTCCCGTGACAGGAAGGATGCCACCCCCGCTACACCCAGCTTGTTGAAACGCCCCGCCTGACACAACGCCATGGCGAAGTCTTCCCCACGCTCGTCCGAACGGTTGTCCGGCAGATACCCGGTCAACCCCAGCGGGCCGTCCGAGGCCAGGACGGAAAACGAAGGCAGTTCGGATTCGTTGGCTGAGTTGCGAATGACGCCATCGTCTTCGCCCGTCGGAAAATGCAGATATCGAAAGTCCACCGGTCCCGGTGCCTTCTTCCCCGTCACCAGCACCGGCCACGTCGTGTCGAATATCGTCCGCGCCGGGACTTCAATCCGCCTGGAATACTGCAAGCCACCCGTCGAGGGTGTCACAACCATCAGGCTGCGTGCCGCTGAGTTGTTGCTGTTGGAGACCGATCCTGTTACCGCACCCCACCGACCAAATACAAATCGACCGGTCGCTCCAGAACGGATCATGACTTTTGTCTCGGCCGTCCCGCCGTCAGACGCCGCTGCAGGCTCGTCCGCCACTGCTGCACCGTGCGAGATACAAAGCGTCAGACACAGCCACGAAAGACCTCGCAACACGACTTGCGGCCATCCGCCGCCGCTGCACACAGTTGTCTTCACGTCCGCGTTACTTTCTGTCAGATCTGAGTCCAAACCGAGGGCCGTAGGTCCCCCTCGGAATACTGTCCCTGCAGCAGGCTACCAACCATATTCAAACGGATAGACGCGTCCTCTACAACTGATCCCCCCGGATTTCAGACACAAAACCGGGCACTGCATTGAGGTTTTTAGCGTTTATCACTCCCCAAAGCGAAAAAACACGGTGATCTGGCAGCTCGCCATGCCACTGATTTCCTCGTATCCCGACAGATCCCCCCCAGCCCCGCCAGCCCACGGAAGCTCAGTAAGACGCAAGACGCCCCTGACTCTGCAGACGCAGGGTCAGCCCGGCAATCGCGAGGGCATCCTCAATCCGCTCCGTGGTCCACGCTGATACCGGTCGCGCAGCATCCGTCAGCCACAATCGATCCGTGACCACGTCCGCGTGTGCTGTCATCTGGCTGGCTCGCGAACCAATCGCCGTATTCAAACCCCGAGCAAAGTCCATGGCCGAAATTCGCACTCCACGCGAATCTCGCCACTCAAACCGACGGTCGTCTTCCAGGATCACCAGACTCTGCAGCCCCGCACCCCGACTCTCAGGCTCCACAACCGACGCCGTGATCAATGACACCCGCGCGCGTTCCGATATCCACTGAATTCTTGATCGCAGCAGGACGTCATCCGTGCGAATAATCAGCCGCGCGTCATAGTCCTCCGGATACCATCGCAGTAACCAGTCCCGATATCGCTCTTCAAACGATTCCACTCGCTGCACACCCGATTGCCGACTCAATCTCCGCGGCCATGCCGCACGCGCAGACTCCTCCGGCAGAACCAGACGCAGCACATTCGGTCGCGCATTTGTCGATACCGCGAGTCCCTTGGACGAC
>JALQWE010000339.1 GCA_023258825.1 Planctomycetaceae bacterium
GAGCGGATCGGGATCGACTGGATCTGTTTCTCAGTTCAGTCCGCGAAGCTGAGCAAATGCTGCAGCAGGACGAACAGTGGCGTAAAACCCCGAAACCCAGTGTGGACTACCCCACACCCACCACAGATTTCAACGGTGCTCAGCTGGTGGAACGCTCAAGACAGTGGTATCACCTTGTGCATCTCGCACTGCAGACAGATTCCACACGCACCATTTCGCTCTGGCTCAGTACTCAGGAACGTCCGGAAATTGCCGGCGTGAACCTAGGCCACCACGATGCGTCTCACCATGGTCAGGACCCCGCAAAACTGGACCAACTGGCCATTATTGAACAGGCAGAGCTGCAGGTGTTTGCCGAGTTTCTTGATCGATTGAATGCCACACCTGAATCTGAGTCCACTCTTCTTGATTCCACCGCCGTTCTTTACGCGAGCAATCTTGGTAACTCGTCCTCACATGACAACACCAATTTGCCAGTGCTGCTGGCCGGTGGTCGCTTTCAACACCAGGGGCATCTGGCATTTGACACAAAAAACAACATGCCCCTGTCAAATCTCTTTGTCAGAATCCTTCAGCATATGGGTGTCGAGTCCACCAGCTTTGGTGCCAGCACAGACACGATCCGTGAACTCTGAGTGTTCAGTTTCAACCGGGCTGTGCCGTGCTCCCGGAATTCCCCTCCTGATGACTTTCCACTTCAAGTCCTCGCCCTGTTGCGGTGCTCAACTCCATGCCTGTTGCCCCCTGCTATGATGTCGTGATCATCGGCTCAGGATTTTCCGGGAGCCTGCTCGGCTGGATTCTTTCCAGCCAGGGACGATCCGTACTGATCATCGACCGACAGCAGCACCCGCGGTTTGCCATTGGAGAATCGTCCACACCCACTGCGGACTTTCTGCTGGCTCACATCGCTGATCGCTGGAACCTCAGGGCCCTCGCCCCACTGGCCTGCTGGGGCACGTGGAAACAGCGTTATCCGGAAGTTGTTTGCGGGCGAAAACGTGGCTTCAGCTATTACCGACATTTCCCGAATCAGCCATGGTTCGACGATGCACGACACAGCAATTCCCTGCTGGTCGCCGCCAGCATGACGGATTACTGGAGCGATACGCACTGGCTCCGTAGTTCGGTGGATCAGTTTCTCTGCGCACAGGCGGTACGCAGCCACTGCGACCTGCGTGAGCACTGCACGCTGCATCAGGCCGTGTATGCGACGGAGTCGCAACGCTGGACACTGACTCTCACGTCCACAGTCGATGCCAACGCCCCCGGGGAACGCGTTCACTGTCAGTGGCTGGTCGATGCCAGCGGTGCCGGAAACGCGCTGGCCGGATTCGTCGCCAACCCGGCAGATGACGATTGGATGCAGACGAGGACACGGGCCGTATTCGGACACTTCACCGATGTTGCACCGTTTAACGCTGCAGCCAGCCCCGATGATCCCTTCTGCGGTGATGATGCGGCGCAACACCATGTGCTGGATCACGGCTGGTGCTGGATGCTGCGCATGGACAATGGCATTACCAGCGTCGGACTTGTCGAACAGATACAGGCGCCATGGACGATGCTGCAGGCTCCCGGGACGGTGCGTGATTCATTCACGGCGGCTTCTCCGGACGCACATTTTCATCGAGTCGTGGGCTCCCACCCCGGTCTCGCCCAGCTGCTTGCACAAGCCACGCGTGTCTGCCCAACAGATGCTCCGGGATTCATGCCCCGCCTCAGCCGTTGCCGCCGACAGGCCACAGGGCCCGGCTGGGCTCTGCTGCCCGTGGCCTACGGATTTGTTGATCCTCTGCACAGCAGTGGCATCGCGCACGCGCTCAGTGGGGTGCTGAGAATTGCCGATGCCTTACTGTCGCCGGATCAACGCTGCCTGTCGTTGCTGCAGCAGTACGATCAAGACCTGAGACTCGAAGTGGAGTGGCTTGATCTGCTGGTGGCCGGCTGCTACGCGGCGCTGCCCGCATTCGATGCGTTTCAGGCCTTCGCCTGTTTGTACTTCATGGCAGCCATTCGCTTCGAGCAACAACTGGCGGCAGATCCGGGATGCTGGCCACTGGGATTTCTGCAGTGTCGAGATTCACAACTCGGCTCTGTGGTCAGGGACGCGTTTCGTCAATTAAACGCTCAGAAGGCAGGTTTGACTCACACTGACACCCTGCGATTTGTGCAGTTTGTTCGCGAGTCCATCGCTCCATGGAATACGGCCGGCCTGCTGGACCCGGACAAGCGTAATCGCATCGCTCACACGGCCGCACCAAAGTATGCCCGCATCGCTACGGGAGGGTGACTGCGACATTTCGTCACTTCGCCGTCTGAAGCGCCAGTGCTGCCAACCCATGCAGCGCGAGACTGTCAACAAAAGTGGCGTTGGGCAGGTGATCTGCCAGCTGACGCCCACCTCCGCCCGTAACCAGCAACTCCGCAGTCTGCGTCTGAGAAAACTGCTCCATGGCTGCTGTCTGCAGACGAGTGGCAATCTCCCGTACGGCTCCCAGCTGACCAAGAAATAATCCTGCCAGCATGGCTGACTCCGTGTTGCGTCCGGGCAGCGAGGGCAGGTCCGCACGAGACTCATCCACGTTCAGAAGGGGCAGACGTGCTGTGTAGTCATGCATGGCCCGCGCCGAAAGGCGAAGTCCCGGAAGAATACTGCCCCCGTGGAAAATTCCGTCCGACGTCATCAGGTCCACGGTTGTGGCGGTACCTGAGTCCACCACGATGACTGGACAGACGCTCCGTCGGAAGCCGACAGCAGCAAACACGTTCAACAACCGGTCAATCCCAACGCGATCGGGAAAGTCCACGTCCGGCCTGACCGGAATCTGCTGATAACTGGAAATGATCTGCGGTGGTAGGGAGGGCAGTGGCCAACGCGCTGTCAGGTCGTCGCGAAGATCCGGATCACTGCCTGCAACCATGATATATTCAGCAGCAGGCCCCGCGCAGGAATGCCACCACTGCAGAAACGCCTGCGACAGATCCGGCGTCTCGCTCAACACACTCGCATCAATTCTCAGGGCCGTCGCACGACCATTGCTGCTGACGCTGAAGATGCCGAACTTTGCCCGCGTGTTTCCAATGTCGATTGCCGCAACTCGCATTGCGATTCCTGTCCTCTGCAGCACCGTATGTTCCTGCCCTGTTTCCTTCGGCGATCAACGAATTTCAGGTGGCCTGAAATCAGGGATTCTCCCGGCTCCGTTCGGCCGCCAGTGCAATCCATCGCTCCGGATCTTCCTCAAAGGCTGCCTTGCAGCCCGAACAGCAAACCCAGTACGAACGCCCCTTCCAGGTCAGTTCTGTCGTGCCCAGCCCTTCGGAAATAATGCAGGTTCGCTCCGCGTATCCAGTGTCACTCAATGCGAACGATGTTCCTTCCCGCTGTGTCGAGACGGTGTCGTAGCGGGAGAATGTGGCCATTCCACGGCGTTTACCGAGTTCCAGTAGATAGCGATTGTTCTCCTGCTGAGCGAAGGCCAGTTGCCACTGCTCACCCTCCTGCCCCGCTCGCTCTTCGTTCAGCTCCAGCCGGAACACTCGGTGCTGCTTGTCATCACTGCCGGTGACTTCGTGGGGAGCTTCAGAAAAATCGCCTGTCAAACGTCGCTCCTTCCCCTCGCCATCCGTTGCAGACAACACAAAGCGACTCTGCTGAGTATCCCATGTCAGTCGTCCCGCTCGAAGGTAGGGACTTTTGTCAGATCGAATGACCAGCGCGGGTTGAGAGGGATTGGTCCGCAGGTCCCAGACCCATTCATGATTGTCCACCGCCTTGAAGTTCTCAAACTCGCGGCGTGTGGTTCCACGCCACTGACCCAGCAGAATCTGCAGCGGCTGCAATCGACTGATGATAGTGCGGATCTGATCATCGGCACTCAGGCCGGTGGCGTCTGCGGTTGCCGATGCCGCGGGTGTCTCGATCGCGCTGAGCGTCAGAGGTTTGAATTCCACCGGTGCCTCAACTGCCGCTGAACTTTTTTCACTCTCAGACGACGGGGATGTGTTTGCTGCAGGTGCCTGCTGTTGTCCTTCGGCTGATGTCGTGGAGCCGACAGGCGCTGGAGGTTCGGGTGGCGAGTCAGCACAGCCAGTCAGCAGCCAAGCGGTGATTCCGACAACGCAGGAAAGCGATTTCAGCGAATGGGGACTGAACCAGTAACGCCGGCGAACACTGGCAACGCTGATGGGGCCGCGGTAATTCAGAGTTTTTCTGCCTGCTCGAACGCTGCCAGCAATGTTCATCGGAATTCAACCTTTCCCTTCAGACGAGCAGCATCAGATCGCATGGTCTATGATTCGGACCAGCAATCGTTGCTCAGATCAGATGACCGCTTAACGCTGGTAAATTGGCAGAAATCCCTTGTCCAGCTGAAGCAGAATACAGTTCAGCGAAGTGACATAGACGGTGCCCACTTGCGCATCGGCCCAGCCGCCACCGGACTGCATTTCCCGAATCAGCTTGTCATTGACTTCCGCACTGTACCGCGCCCAATCCTCACCACCGGTGCGGTACATGACCTGGGCGAAATAAAAATGCATGTAATGCCAGAATCCGTTGCTGGATTCAACCTCTTTCTCCGGCCACACATTTCGCCGACAGAATTCTCGCATGCGTCGAGTCAACTCAGTGTCGTATTCGCCCGCGTTAAACATCGCTGCCAAAGCCGCCGCAGTGATGGGCGCCCGAGCACCTCCGCCCCGAATGCTGTACTGCACGCCGCCTTCCTGAGTGGTGCATTCCTCGATATAGGTCTTGGCCCGATCAATAATCTCCCGGGACACCGGAATTCCAGCATTGCGGCAGGCCCGGAGTCCCTGAACCTGAGTGATGCAGGTCATTGAGTTATTGCAAGTTCAGATGAAACTTCCAACCAAGACAATGGAAGATGTGCTGATTAAAAAACGATCAAAGGAATTACTGGACTCTTTATT
>JALQWE010000340.1 GCA_023258825.1 Planctomycetaceae bacterium
GCTGCATAGTCAGACGGCAATTGTCACTGCAATAGCGGGTCGGGCAACGGGTTGCGAGCGCAGGCAGTTCATAACAGCCCACGCGCGCACAAATCGGACCAGGATTTTTTCTGCTGCGTGACGACGCGTCTGGCGACTGAGGTGGCTCCGTCGGCACAATCGGCTCTGCTGGCACAGGTGGAGCGACCTTCAGTTGCGATTTTCGGAATCGCGCGTCTTTCGCTGCAGCGGCCTGCGTTTTGCGAACGTCGGGCCGCAGCCGCCGCCGTTTCTGTCGTCTGGCGGCCTGCCAGCGGCGAACCTCCTGCAGACACTGCTGGTCCTGACAATAGCGCTGGTTACCGGTACGCGGCGTGTAAAGGGCCTCGCAACCCTTCCTCGGACAAACACGCTGCCGAAATCTGGATTTTCGACGCCGGTGCGTTGAATCTGTGTTATGCTCACAGCATCCCACGGGAGGTCTTGCTCTCCAGGGATCCGCCCGATCGGCTGCTCTACGGCCGCTCGGGCATTTTTTATTGAGGCCCCGCACGATCGGAGGCCTCCCTCGTCAGCAAACGTAGCTCATGCTTCGAGCGACGCCGGAACTTTGAGGCTTTGTCGCCTGCGGTTCAGCCGCAATCCCGACTACACTGAATCCGGCGGCCCCCCCCCCTGAAGGAGACTGCGGGGAAGGAAACGCAGAAGGAAATTCAGTGGATGGAAGCTCTTCGAAGGAAACAAGCTGTCGCAGGAGCTGCAGGGAAGGAAACAGGCCTCAACCGCTGGAGGTCGCCTCGCTGCTGAAACTGGCAGCAACGAATGTGCTGTTTCCAGACGCTTTGTCTGTTGTCGCGAGAGTCCCTAAGCAAGACCGGCATGCGCCGTTTGGGATGCCAACAATTACTGACGCACAAACTGATCAGTGTCATGCACGGCGCGACCGCGTTTGTCATCGATCTGACTACGTCAGATCACGAGTTATAGACAGCCGTGACGAATCAGTATGATTCAGCGTCGGCGTGTCGGACCGACGCAGGCAACGTGACTGGCGGATCAGGTGATCAAATCACGTCCAGGGCGACAATCGAGGTTGTCAGCCACCGGGCGTTCTCACCAGATCGCGGTACGCAAAGGTCTGGCCACGTCGCGGGCACATCCGTGGTCGCTTCATAACCTTAGTTCAGCCTGACGTGGGGATCAGTCTCGCAAGTCGCTCAGCGCCGATTCGATAGCAGAAGTCTCCAAACGATTCTTGCGGCAGGCGCGTGGCGGCGAAGCTGGCTATGATCCTGCTCAGCACATCGAGGATTTCGCGGATAGTCAGCATGTCGTGCAATTTGAAGGCGAGTCGTGTCCCGGCGATATTGCCCCCCAGAAACAGGGTATACCGGTCAACAGCCTTCCCGACGATACCGATCTCGGCGACGTAGGGACGCGAGCATCCATTGGGACACCCGGTCATGCGGATGCTGATTCGTTCTTCCTGGAGTCTCAGTTCTCGCAGCAAGTCTCGCAGTTCGCTCAGGATCGCTGGCATGGCGCGCTCGGATTCCGTTATCGCCAGTCCGCACGTCGGCAACGCCGGACAGGCGATAGCCAAACGCCGTGAATGCTCGATGTCCTCCCCGAGCGGAACACCGTGGTCGCGCAGAATCTGTTCGATCTCGTGACGAGAACCTTCTTCGATATCGCACAACAGGATGTCCTGAAGTGGCGTCAGTCGCACGGCGATCGGGAATTTCAACGCGATGGTCGTCAGAGCAGATTTCAGGTTCCCACCAGCACCGTCCTTGATCCGACCATTGTCCACTCGCACACCAAGAAACCAATGCCCCGCATTCTGCGGATGCCAGCCCAGATGGTCTTGCAGACCGACAACGGGAATCGATTCCGGCGGGGCGAGCGATTTACCCAGGACTTGATGCAACGTATCGCGGAACCGATCGAGGCCCCAATTGGCAATCAGGTATTTGAATCGGGCCTGCCTGCGATCGATGCGATTGCCGGATTTCCGAAAGACTTGAACAATCGCATGGGCCAGCGACACCAGTTCGTCTGACGAGACCAAAGCCAGGGGCTGCGCAATCGCCGGAAAGGTGTCGGCTCGCGCCGGGGTCACCCCCATGCCACCGCCGACATAGACGTTGAAGAAACGCTTCGAACCAGAACCCGGCAGGGCGACGAAGCCGACGTCATGTGTCAGGGCATCGGTACAGTTATCGTCTGGCAGAGCGAAAGCAAACTTGAACTTGCGTGGGAGATAAGCTGCTCCGTAAAGCGGCTCTTCGTCCTCGTGCTGCCCGCCCACCAGTTCTGACTGATCGCCATCCCTCAGCCAGATCTCATAGTAGGCCCGCGATCGCAAGGCAAAATGGCGGGCGATCGAGTCCGTAAGCGACCGCATCTCGACGCGTACCGCAGACCCCTTCAGAGGAGCCGGACAGCACATGACGTTTCGGACGACATCGCCGCAGGCTCCGAAGGTTGTCATCTTGGCAGCATCAATCCGACGGATGACCTCCTGCAGATCACGCTTGAGGACACCATGCAACTGCAACCCCTGACGATCTGTGATTCGCAAGGTGCCGTCACCAAGTTCATCGCACAGATGCAGTTCCGCCAGCAGTTGCCTTCCCGTCAGCACTCCGCCGGGAAGTCGAGTCCTGACCAGGAAGCTGTATTGCCGCTCGCCGGCACGACGTCGATCTCGATCGTCTTGCTGATAGATCCCATGATGTTTGATGATCGATTCGGCACCGGCCGAGAATGACGGTGGTTCGGTGTTGAGTTCCTCGGCCAGTGACCCGCGCAGAAACTCGCTGGCGATCTTGGCGGCTTCCAGCTTGCTCGGTGAGGCGGGACGGTCAGGGGCTAACTTGTCGGTGTTCATTCGCAGCCTGCTTTAGATTTAGAGTCGTCATCGCATGTCGGCGTTGCCGCACGATCTGCTCAGACCGATTGATGTGGTGTCGCATTCGTCGCATTCGCATCAACCTGTGACCATCGCTGTCCAGACGGCGACGCTGATCACCAGGCCGAGCAGCACCGTGAACGCGATTCCCAGGATCGCCGCAATCATTCCGGCGGTCATTGCATCATCGCGATGAAACGAATTGACTTCGTCCTCGGTGAAGTTGACGCCTGCGTCTGGATCCCGCACCACGTCTGACATATCGCGGGCCTCGACCACCATTTGTTCCTGAGCGGGGGGCATTTCTAAAACGGAAGTACTCATGGCTGAACTCTTTCATCTGGAGTGAAGAACTAAACCCTGGCCACCGTTTCCGGTTGGGCAGAAGTCAAATGTGGGGCAATAGACTGCTCGGTCGTGATTCGTGATGGGTTCGATGCGCCAGTGGGGCCTGCTGTTTCGGGTCTGCCGGGGGTGGTGAAATCGCTGGAGTTGACCTGGTACATCAACGACAGCCAGAGGCTGCGTGCGTACCGGAAGAACCAGAGAGGAAACAGAAGGGAGAAGGCCAGGCATCCCCAGATCACCTGGTCCTTACTGAACCCGGCACCGAACACGAGTAGTACGAAGCTGACCGTTGTGATCAGGACCGTCAGGGCATAATTCGCGTAGATCGAACCCAGGTAGAACCCAGGCTCCGGTTCCAGCTTGAGTCCGCACGCCGGACAGTGGTCACTCATCTTCAGCAGGCCGACGAAGAGTTTGCCGTCATGGCAGCGGGGGCAGCGCAAGCGAAGCGCGGTGGCAATTCGTGTCAGGGCATCCATCACAACATCCCACTCAAGGAAGTTCGGTGAAAAGGCGGCATTGAATCGGGAGAAAGCAAACGGCAGACCAAGCAAGATGACAATCTGCAACCCATTGCAAGAGATGGGGTTGCATCCATATGGCTCGCGGACCCGCATTCGTGTAAAATCACAAATGCGTGATTTATAACGAGCTGATTTGTGGATTTTCACGAACGTGGCAACAAAACAATTGATCACCGCCGAGGACTGTCGGCACGTGCTGCTGGCGATGTCGCAGCAGTATTCGGCCGAGGACGTCCTCAACGTCCTGGTGAACGGACTGTCGGAACATTGCGGCGCAGCCCTGGCGCGCGTCTGGCTGGTGATTCCGAAAAGCAAATGTGCGGCCTGTCGCGAACCCGAAATGTGCGCCACCCGGTCCGGATGTTTGCAACTGACGGCCAGCGCTGGCCGCTCACTAGCCGGACGGAACTGGTCGAATATCAACGGTGCATTTGCTCGGATGCCGTTCGGCTACGGCAAGATCGGACATATCGCCGAAACCCGCCAACCCGTGGAAGAAAAGAAGATCGATGAACACTCGCACTGGATTGCCAAACCGGAGTGGATCCAGAGTGAACGGATTCGCGGACTGATCGGGCAACCGCTGCTTCATCAGGACCAGTTACTGGGCGTGCTGGCCGTCTTTACGCGTGAGTCCCCAAGCGACAACGATCTGGCCTGGCTGCGGGCCTTTGCAGACCACGCGGCCATCGCCATTTCAAATAGCCGGGCGTTCGCCGAAATTCAGGAATTGCGGCGTCAGTTGGAAACAGAAAATGAATACCTGCGCAGCGCGATGAAGGAAGTTCAATCCGATGGTGAAATTGTCGGCACCAGTCCGGCGGTACAAAACTTGCGAAGTCGGATCAGTCTGGTCGCACCGACGGACGCCACGGTACTGATCCAGGGAGAGTCTGGCACGGGGAAGGAACTGGTCGCTCGTGCCATCCATGAGCAAAGCCGACGGGCACGACAACCAATGGTTACCGTCAACTGTGCCGCGATTCCACGCGATCTCTTCGAAAGTGAGTTCTTCGGTCACGTAAAGGGCTCGTTTTCCGGGGCGACCCAGAATCGCATCGGCCGATTCCAGTTGGCTGACCGCGGGACGTTGGTGCTCGACGAGGTGGGCGAGATT
>JALQWE010000033.1 GCA_023258825.1 Planctomycetaceae bacterium
CGGTAAGGTATTCGCAATTTCCGAGGAGAACCTGAAACGCTGGCAGGGTTGGTGGAAATACATTCTTTCCGACCAGTGCTTCGTCTGGGTCCCGGGGTGCTTCATGGGGATGGCCCTGCCGGCGCTGATGTCGATCGAGTTCGCGAAGAACTCCCCGATGTACGGAAAAGAACTGCAGTATTCACAACCGCTGATCGCCGCCGACGGCATCCTGCACACCGCCCAGCTGGGTCACCTCGCCCCCATTCTCTGGGGCCTCTCGATCTTCACGGGGCTGGTCGTCTTTCTGCCCAGCCAGATGGCGATCGTTGACGACTTCGCACGCCGCTGGACTGATATCCTGTGGAGCGGCAGCCGCAGAATTCGTAACCGCCTGCAGGATCACCAGGCTCGCGGCGTCTACTACACCATCCTGCTGGTCTATGTGATCTGGACGTTCATCACCGCATGGATCTTTCTGGCGTATCCCGATGCGCCAAAGCTGATGGTGACCGTGATTGCCAACGTCAATAATCTGGCTCTGGCGGTCACCGCGTTCCACATCCTCTACATCAACTGCAGACTGCTTCCGGAACCACTGCGCCCGCGCTGGTATTCTCGGGTGGGCATTGCCTGCTGCGGACTGTTCTATTGTGCTCTGACAGTCACAATCTTCTGGTCCACAGTTCTGCCACTAATTACGGGCAAATCCTGACGCAGAGTACCAGCCAGCAACAGCACTGAAGAACACGTTTCGGATCAGAACGCCGCCCGGGGAACGGCTGAACAGATGCGTAGCAGACGCGACTCAGAACGGCAGGCCCGTCAGTCGCTCCCATGCTTCGATATAACGCGCGGAGGTTCTCTGAACGACGTCCTCAGGCAGTGTAGGGGGAGGACTATTCTTGTCCCATCCGGATTGCTCCAGCCAGTCCCGAACGAACTGCTTGTCGAATGACGCCTGACCACGGCCCGGTTGCCACGCGTCCGCCGGCCAGAAGCGGGAACTGTCCGGTGTCATGACTTCGTCAATCAGGATCACTTTCCCGTCGAGTATCCCGAATTCGAATTTTGTGTCGGCCAGGATGATTCCCCGGGACGCAGCGTGCTCGCAACCCTTCGCATAGATCGCCAGTGTCAGTTCGCGGAGCTGTTCCGCCAGCGGCCGACCAATCCGCTGCACCGTCTGCTCAAAGGAAATGTTTTCGTCGTGCCCCGTCTCGGCCTTGGTCGCCGGAGTAAACAAGGGTTCAGGAAGACGGCTGCTTTCCTGAAGTCCCGCTGGCAGTGGAATGCCACACACCGTTCCCGACTTCTGATACTCTTTCCAACCGGATCCCGAGAGATATCCTCGCGCAACACATTCAATCGGGATCACGTCCGTCTTGCGGACGACCATCGTACGGCCCTGGAGTGCCTGCAAATCTGTCCCGGCCGGCAGGCTGACACTGGCCGGGTCGTCGCTCAGCAGATGGTGATCCACACCCAGTCGCTCAAACCAGAAGCGGCTGAGTCGCGTCAGGACTTCGCCCTTGCGGGGAATACCATTTGGTAGCACATAGTCGAAAGCACTGATGCGGTCTGTGGCTATGAACAGCAGCACCTCGCCCAGATCATAAACATCTCGAACTTTTCCACGTCGGGGCGTCAATCCGGGAATCTCGCTCTGCAGCATGATCATTCTGATACCTTCTTTCCTGACAATTCAGCCTCGCTGATCATGGGGGCTGGATTTCCCACCATTCCCCGTTGTCCGAGCCCGAACAACGGCATCGCTGCAACCTTGCGGCATGCAATACCGTCAGCGATCGGCCCGGCTGACTACTCGACCACGGGGCGAGGAGGATTCTTCCAGTGGCCCGCGGCATCGCGTCCACGAACAACTATCCCCTTCTCATTCCAGTTCATTCCGGCCGTTACGTAAGCGGCGGCATAACGCAGCGTCAGCCCACAACGACGCCGAGTGGACATGTTGGCTTCGGATCCATGCAGCAGCAAATCGTTGTGAATCGACGCCTGACCAGCCTTCAGATCGTCGAGGACCACTGTTCCGTAGGACTCTGCATTCTCCACGGTCTGGTCCAGCACGTTGTGCTCTTCCGGTGTGCTGCGTCGGTAGGTCAGATGTCCGGAATGATGAGACCCCGCGATGAATTTCATGCAACCGTTGTCAAGGTCCGCGTCGTCAATCGCCAGCCAGACCGTTACGGCGTGCGAGGGCGACAGCGGCCAGTAACTTGCGTCCTGGTGCCACGCGACCGCGCGGCCATCTCCAGGCATCTTACAGAAGAAGTGTGAACCCCACGCCACGACGTCGTCACCCAGCAGATCAGCGACGTGGTCGACAATCACCGGGTTCGTCAGGATGTCATAGACCCCACCGTATTTCATGTGAGCCGTGCTGATGCTGTAGCTGTTACCGCCCGAGGCGATTGTCTTCTCCAGCAGTCGATCAAAGTAGCCACGCACCTCACGAATCTGATCCGGAGAATACGCCGTAAACGGCCGCACAAAGCCGTCACGGTTGTAACCTTCAATCTGCTCCCGCGTCAGCACCTTTGCTCTGGCAGGGTCCGCCGGGTGGAACTTCAGATCACGTTTCAAGCGTTCCAGTTCAGTGTCTTCCGGAATCACTTTGAAGTCAGTCGTGGCGGTCATCGTCGGCTCCAGTCTGGCAATTTGAACTTGTGGCCGCCATTGTGCCGGAAAACGGCCGCGACGTCAAAACGGAACTGGCCGGCCGGATTGCGATTGCCACGGTTGGTCATTTCCCCGGAATTCTCGCGGACCTCAGCCCCCAAACCCGGTCACCAACTGCGGATCCGATAGAGCTCGAATCGCTGCCGTGGCGGCTTCACCTGATCGGAGAGGTAATTCGCGGAGTACAAATCCATCAGCGAAATCTCACCCGGTACGTATTCGAAATCGCCCAGCCACTCAAAACGGTGCTCAACCAGAGACCACTCCTGGGCAAACCCGGGTGTTCGCCACGCATTCGGACCAATCACCAGAAACTCCGCGGCTGCCGAATTCGACGGAGTCAGCTGAAAATGCGACACAGGCAATGGTGTCAGTCCAGACTGGTACAAGTTCATCAGCAGAGCCGGTTCCCCATACCCGTACACGACCAGCGGAACCTCTCGCAGTTTCTCCGGCGATGGAATCGGCAGCTCAGGTCCCGACGGTTCTTCAAACTCAAGTGACGATGCCGTAAAGGTCTCACCGGACTTAAGCTTCCTCGCGCTGATTTCGACGCCATCCGCGCTGGCCGCACAAGCCGCCGCAATACGCCCCGCCACGGTGCGAATCGAACTTCGATCCTGAAACAAACGACTGCTGAATAACTCATCGCGCGAGACCACTTCCAGACTTCCATCGGGATTGATCACCAGCAGCGAAGCCAGCAGTGCCAAGGCCAGCAGTACCGAGTTGATTCGCCTTGAGAACAGCTCCGCCCTATCCGGGACGATTACGCCCTCCGCAACCCTCCTCGCCAGCCGCACATTCGACTCCAGCCACCACATCGCTGCTCCCGCAGCGCCCAGCCAGACAGACATCATGAATGGCAAAAACAATCGGGAGTACGGCGCGTAGAGCGGCGTGAACACCAGCAGCCCCGTAAACCACGCCAGTGTTACCCAGAACGCTAACGAGAGATCAATTGAGGCCTTGTGTCCGGGCCGGCCGGACTTGTCGTTCGTCGTTCCCCAGCCGGAATGCAGCCCCCTCACAAAACGCATCGCCCGGGAGCGGGATTTCGGCGGACTCATGTACAGCCCTGCCAATCCACCAATGGTCACGCAACAGAGTACCAGTGGCGTTCTTGCGCGTAAGGCGATCACCGTGATTGAAAACACAATCAACAGCACTCGGACACGCAGACGGCCAATCGCCTGCCTCTGCTGAGGATTCCCGGCCGCTGATGGGGGATGCCCCATCTCGACGGTCCACGTGGAACGCGAGGCCGAGGAACATCGGCTCCAGCCAGCCAGCAAACACCCAAGCCCCAGCGTCAATGCACCAACGTATCCGTCCATCCTGAACTGGTACGCCAACTGCTCCGAAAGGTTCCCGGACCAGGCCTTAAAGCTGCTGAGATATCCGCCGTGGTGTGCAGTCACCGCTGAGTAACCGCCGCTGGACTGCAGCGACCACCAGTACGGAGCAAACACCAGAAACGCCGCTCCAATCATCAGCAACTGGATCATTACCAGGACACGAAACTCGTACGTGCGACGGCCTGAAAAGAGCCACCACGCACCACCCCCCGACACCAAAATGGCCAGCGGCAACCAACCACTGTATTTCAACCACCAGCCAAGGCCGCAGGCCAGACCACTGATCACCGCCAGCCGCGCAGAGGCACGATGAATCGCCAGAGTCCCAAGACCTACCGACAGCACCAGAAAGAAGGCCGCCGGAACGTCCGTCAGAGCCGTTCGGGAATACAGAATGTGATAGTCTGAGCCCGCACTCACGCAAACCGCAAACAGGCCAGCCGCCTGACCATACCATTGCCGCGCCGTCCACCAGATCGCCAGCGGTGTCAGACAACCAAAAATCAGCGCGGGCAAAAAGGGCGCCATCGCCGCACCACCCGGCAGTAAAGAGGCCAGCTCAATCAGAAATGGCAAACCCGCCGGTGCAAAAAACTCACGCGACGGCCAACTCTGCCCCGTCAGACCGTCATACCAGAGCACCGAGGCATACACTCCCTCGTCGAAATGCTCAACCGCTTCCAACCCCGGATTCCAGAACCGAATCAACATCCCCGCCAGACAGACCCCGAGAACCAGGAACCACTCCCGATACGCTACGCCAGCAGCCCCCCGCTGACCAGCATCACCGGACTCAGGCAGAGCACCTTTCAGAGCTTCAGAATGTTCCCGCACAGTGCCGGATCTCCTTTACACGGCAATCCTGAATCCACAGCCCGAAATCGCGCCGACATCGCGGCCCGCCCTCAACAATTCCGCCGCCGCAACCACGACTCATGTCGAGCCAACGGCCACAAGTCACAGGCACCACGCTGCTTCGCCGTTCAACCTGCCGGCACGCCTCGCCAGAAACTCAGACAAACGACCAGCGTGACGCCAAGTGTACAATGTCCCTCTGCCCGTTGCCTACACACTCCAGCCACCCTCGCCGCGAAATCCGCCGTTCTCCCGCCCCCCCAACATTCCACACGTTTCACGTGAAACACCCCTCCCTGCCCCCAAGGTGCCATGCACTTTGTGCAGCCCCCTCCGCCTCAGGTGCCATGCACCGCTCGTCTCTGCCCCCGGATTCAGGAGTTTCGGGTGGAGTTCCCGGTGCCAGGCACCGCAGAGCAAAGCCCCGGCGTTACCTCGAACTGGATCTCGCAATCCTCTTTTGAGCGTTTCACGTGAAACGTGACGGCCCCGGGTTTTCAGATTCTCGGTAATCCCGCAACAGACGACTCGGACGTCCGTTGCCCATCCGCAGCTTTGGGCTATGCTGCGCTCATAGTCCGTGAGCGGCGCGGCATCTGTCTGGGCAATCCGACCAGACTACCTGCTGCTTCCCCGCCAACCTGACGTTGGATTCCCATTTCCTCTGGCTCTGAATGCACTTCCATGTCTGAAACTGATCCTGCCAGGCTGTACGACGCCGCAATTGCTCTGCGTAAGTCAGAAAATCCGGATGACTTCATCAATGCCCTGAACCACATCCTGACCCTGCACCCCGATCATGTGCAGACTCACATGGCTCTGGCAGTCTTTCAGCAAAAGCAGGGGCGTTTCGACGAAGCCATTCATCACGCTCGCCGTGTGGCCGAGATCGAGCCGAACGATGCGTTTTCGTTCACGCAGCTGTCGGTAATTTATCAGCGGTGCGGCAAGATCTTCGAAGCAGAAGACGCCATGGCCAAAGCCCGTGCGATTCAGGGAAATCCCGGGCACAAGCACTGAAACTCCCTGTGTCTCCGGTCAGTCCGCACCGTCTCCGCAGTTCACCGCTCGCCAGTGTCACCTTCTGGCGGGCGAGTTCTTCCCGGTGGGATGAATCGCGTGGATTGCCGAGCTGGTTTCAGCGGCACAGAACCGACTCAAGCCATTTCCATTCGCAGCGCCTTGACGCGTTCTGCCGCTACAGCACTCGTCCGGTCACCCGCAGTGCAGACTGCTCCACGAACAGCCAGCAGGTCCGGATCGATGTTCCGCAGCACCGGCAGGTAACTGGCATCCAGCCGCCCTGCAAGCGCCAGTTTCAACCCTGTTTCCCGACACTGAGCCCGAAGGCGGCCCAACTGTTCGGGACTAACCCAGTCGAACAGGGTCGACGAGTCCTTCTGAAATGTGTCGAGGAGCAGGACTCGGCACGCTGTCTGGGCGGCCACCTCAGCCATCCGTTCGATCGATGGTGACATCGCGCGGCTGGCGTCCGCATAGGCCACCGCGACCCATTGCACGGTCCCCGGAAACAGACTTCGGAGCGTTAGCCACTGGTCGAGCCAATCCGGTGACGACAGTGTTCCAGCCAGCCCAACTTTCAGATAACTCAGGCCCTGCGACCAGTCGAGGCATTCACGTTGCTCACGGACAGCGGTCATTCGCGACCACTCCGGCAGTTCCCCGAGGGCTGCACTGCATTGGCTGAACGCTGATTGTCGGCGACAACGTTCCGCAATCGCCTGGATTGTTTCAGGTGCCGCCATCCCCAGTGAACCTCGGGCGGGCTCTTTTACGTCGATAATGTCAGCGCCACCGGCAAGTGCCGCGTCCGCTTCGATCACATTTCGAACTGAAACAAGGAGTTGCACGAGCCTGAACCTTACGCGGTGAAACCGGACAGGGGACAACTGAGCCATTTTCTCTGCACACGGGCCTGCGATCCTCGGTCTTTGCACGTTCGGGGAAACCGGGCCATCCTCGACAAACGCTTTCCACTCCGTCCTCAGTTTGAGCGTTACGGACAAGAGCGAGCTCAGACTTGCCATGGGGACGAGTCGACCCGCCGACCCCACAAAAAACAACCCCCGGAAGTTCCTGAGAACTGACGGGGGTTGATTGACCGGTAAACGGCAGCCATGACTTCGCCGGGGAGCCGTTGGGTATCCTGAAAGACCGAGCATCCTGAAGAGCAGCCGAAATCAGGTGACCCCGACGCTCGCGGCCATTACAGATCCACAGCCCCCTCTTCCACATCACCTTCAGCTTCGCCGGCTTCCTCGACCTCTTCGCCCTCAATGTCGAGTTCGACGTCGAGATCGATGTCTTCGGCGCCCTCAACCTCGACGTCGGGACGAACTTCTTCGTCCACATCCTCATCGGGAGGTGTCATGACAGCCTGAAGAATCGGAGTGCCGTCCGGGTTGAGCGCCTCTTTCATGGGCTGCATGAAGTAGCGTCGCTTTCCCTTGGCCAGAAGGGTATTGAGCAGTTCTTCGGCTTTGTCTTTTTCGAAGTACAGGAAGCGGCCTTCTTCACGCATGGTGCTGCTGTAAACAACCCAGACGATCCGGCGGCGCTGCATCTGCTCTTTCGCACGCTTGGTGCGAGGCTTTGCGGCCTTTTTCTTTTTGGCAGCAGCATCCTTTTTGTCGCCGCGGGTCGCCCGTTTCTTGCCACCCGTTTCTGTCTTCTCTTCCGAGGACTTGCGGCTTTTCTTCTTTACGCCATCCGCATCAGCAGCCTCAGCTGCTTCTACTTCCCGGCGCATTGCTAAACGACTTTTTGCCATGGTTGTTACCAGATTTTCCGGAGATCTATCAGCTCAGCGCCCTTCGCTGGCTGAAAACTACTTCGGTACACTCAAACACGATCAAACTCAGCATGCACGCGACTGCACTTGGTCAGCGGGGCCTGAATCCGGGGGCTGGACGCCTGAGCAGAGGGCTGTTTTTGATGTGTTGCGGCGGAGAATAGCAGTAAAAGCAGAGAGAATCCACCTTCAATTCTCCTGAGTCCCGAGTTTCGGGAGGACATGGGCTCCTAAGCCTCTACAAACGCTCGATTTGCGTCAAATTCTCCCCTTGCATCGCCGAGTGCTCAACCAGCTACCGAAACGCAGACTTCAGGGAATGACCGTTTTCAAACGGACACTGACCGTCACCCGGGCAACGCAGTCGCCCTTAAAGACCGTCAGAGCCCGACGGCTCTGTAGAAGGCCGGCACGCGGCACCGGCATGGCCGCCCATTCCCGAAGCCGAGAACCGCTCGGATTGCGGCGAATTCCTTTTGACTCGGTCCACCACCGCGGAAATCGCTCGCTTCATCTGCACGCGATCGATTTCATGGACATCCACAGGCTTGCCGATGCGTTCCAGCATGGTCACGGTCAGGCGACCTCCAAGGTGCTGCCGAAATTCTTCCAGTCCGGCAAACAACTCTTCGGTATTCGCCAGTGCCGGGTGGTCGATCAGCAGGCCCAGCCCGTCGAGTGCCTGCAGCACGAGGGCGGCTTCTTCAGCGGGCAAACCGTGAACAAAACTGGAGTAGATGGTGTCGACGGCCACACCAATCGCAACGGCTTCGCCGTGACGCAGCGTGAACGCTGACATGGCCTCCAGCTTGTGTGCTGACCAGTGGCCAAAGTCCAGCGGCCGCGCTTCAAGCATCTCAAACGGATCCCCACCGCGCGTGATGTGATCAAGATGCCAGAGCGCCGATTTCTCGATCGCTCCCCACGCCTCCGGACCTCGCTCAGCAATCCCGGCGGCGTTGTGCAGTATCCAGTCAAAAAACGCTGGATCTTTCAACAGTGACACCTTAACAGCTTCGGAGAATCCGCACCGAAAATCCCGGTCGGGCAGTGTTTCCAGCAGGCGACGGTCATTCACCACGCCCCACGGAACGGCAAACGCCCCCATCCAGTTTTTCTTCTGAAACAGATTGACTCCATTCTTGACCCCGACCCCGGAATCGGCCTGAGCCAGAGTCGTCGTGGGGATGCGAATCAAACGCAGGCCACGATGCGCAATCGCGGTGGCAAATCCTACGGCGTCCAGAACGGCTCCACCACCAATTACAATCACGTAACTGCGGCGGTCCAGATCCGCTTCGTTCATCACCTTCAGCATGCGTTCCAGAATGTGCACGTCATTCTTGATCGCTTCGCCACCCGGGACTAACTGCGGACTTCCACAGGAATGAAAGCGAGCAGCGTGACGGCGACAGAATGCATGAATCCGCTGTTTCAGATCCGGATTGGCGTTGGCCACACACTCATCCAGCCAGAACTGAACACGCGGCTGGCGATCTTCTGACGCCTCGATCAGGTCGGCAAGTACGTCCGCATCCACCCCCAGCACGTCCTCCGTAAATCGGAGTCTGTGGCAGAACGACACGGAAAATGGCACGTTGGTTCCGGAGGCTGGGGAGGTGGACATGGTGGGTAGGATCTCTGAAGTCGTGGGCAGGAAGATTCTAACGTAAGAGACTCATTCCATTGAAAACGATGCTGAATTCCCTTCACACGGTTCGAACTGCCACGTCCCTGCACGCAGTCGGCACAACCGCAGAAATGCTGCGGCAAAGTGCTGAGTTCACTGGTTCCCGAAACAACTCGTTGGATCATACGGTTGCTGACGGCTTCCGTCCAATCCTCAAGGCTGACGCCTGCTGAACAGCGACCTTGAAAATCCGTTGCCTTGAAATATTGCCGATCCCGGTCGTCCCCCGGGAATTCGCACTCGTCCCCGTTCACAACCTGCTCTGCATTCACCAGGCGTCATGCGAGGTTCTTTTCGAATGACGGGATGGCAATCGCAAACCAGGCAACTGTTGCGAACAGATTCCGAATGCAGCACCCCCGATATTGCGAAAACTCCGTCGCACCGTATTGATCCCAAGCCAGCGACGAAACGGGATTCAACTATCTGCGACTGAAGTTTACCACGTGAATCGACCTGTGGGGGGACAGATCCCGCGATTCGGCACAGCCCCGTCCAACAAGTAGACAGCCGGGCAGACGGCCCAGAACGATCGCCGGAGAAGCCAACTGCAGACTCAATCCCGATCATACGCACAAGCGGCTTCGCCAAATCCCTGTGCACAGTCACGACTGAAAAACGCCGCGTGCGCCCGGAATTCGCTAACACACCCGGGGTCGCCGAAATTCAAGGACTGCTGACGACGCGAGGCTACCGAGCCGGGCCGCAGTGCCAACAAAATTTCCGGCCGGCTACACCACCAGAAAAAACGGTTGTGCGGGGGATAACGAGGGGAGGGATTTCAGGGGCAGGACAGAGGCCTTCAATCGCTTCCCCTGCACTCAGTCAGCTGCAAACACAGACGGCGAACATCGCCAATTCCACGCCACACAAGAATATCCACAAACCTTTTACCTAATTGACTTTACAACTCCATCAACACTGCGAACAACGAGCAGAAATCGAAAGCGATACCGGGGCCGGGAATGGCAAAGTCGCTACAGCCGTCACACTCGGTCACAGATCGCCCAGTGACCGGCAAACCCTGCGCTTTGCCTCAGTTACCCATTCTGCTCAGGACGAAACTATTGGCGTGGAACAAAGGAGTCAGCAAAGAGATCACAAGGATTCTGGGTGCTGCGTGTGCATTCAGGGTGATTTCCCAGCGAACTCCGAAAGAACGATGTCAGGAGAATTTGAGATGAAGGCAATGACACTCACAGCCGCTCTGGTGGTACTCTCTATCGCCAACAGCGCACAGGCCGGTCTGTTCGGTCTGTTCAAGCATGACAATGGATGTGGCTGCAGCGTTGAAGCAACCTGTGCTGCTCCTGTTGATCCGACCTGTGCAGCTCCTGCTGCCTGCGGTGACAACAGCGGCGAAGGCTGTGCTCCGACTTGTGCAGCTCCGGTTGACCCCACCTGTGCAGCTCCTGCTGAATGTGGTGACGGTTGTGGCAATGGCTGCGGAAGCAACAGCTGCAGCGAAAAGAAGAGCTGCTTCAAGATGCCGAAGATCAAGCTGCCGAAGCTGCACATGCCCAAGTTCAAGCTGCCAAAGCTGCGTCTGCCGAAGCTGAACTGTGGCGACAACAGCTGCGGTTCTTCCTGCGGAACGGGCTGCGAGCCAACCTGTGCTGCTCCAGCTGCCTGCGGTGACAACAACGGCGAAGGCTGTGCACCGACCTGTGCTGCTCCTGCAGAACCATCCTGTGCTGCTCCTTGCGACGGCTGCAAGTGAGATCGGGATGGCGTAAGGTGAGGTGATTAGCCAACGTGATGAAGTGAATCTGGCCGGCAAGGGAGCGACAGTCGTGAGTCGCTCCCGCCGTCCTCCTGAAAGATGTGCGGTTATCAGTAAGTTCGAGGACTCCGGTTCAGACGAGTAGTCACGGTTAAAAACCCAGCCTTCCGCCCCGCAATGCTGAGATAAGTGAGGAAACTCACGATGGGGAACACGCCGATCGGGTATCGCCCCGGCTAGCGGTTCCACCAGTAACGGATCAGCAATCAGGGTGGAACCGTTGGAGACAACAGACGGCGATGATTCGCAATTCCTGGCGGATCATCGCCGTTTCTGTTTTATGGCCCCACCTTGTCCCGCATCATTCTCCCGCCCACCATTCCCGCCTGCGGCCTGCTTTCAGCCGCCACTGCCGCCTCAAGACCAACAACAGCCGCTCCCGGAATTTCTGCCGTTTGTGAATTCCCCGGACTTGGTTGCGTCTTTGAGCCAAACGCCCCAGAATATAAAGTCCTGCAGAGTGTGAACGGCGTTTGACAAAGTCTCCGGCCAGCACCAGTCTCAAGTCCGTGCCCGTCGGCCTGTCGGTCAGATTCCCACGCCACTTTCCTTCCTCCCCAGTCATTTCAACCGGAAGTTTCCTATGTCATCGCCTCCGGCGCAGCGCCTAACCTCTGTTCAATGGCTGATCTGTACAATTGCAGCCATTGGTTTTGCGTTTGACATTTACGAGTTGCTGATGCTGCCGCTGATCGTCAAGACGGCCATCGCTGATCTGCATCCCCAGATCGGAACGCCCCAGGACTGGTTGCCGGGCGGCCCGATGTACGTGAACTGGGCGAGGATTCTGTTTTTCGTGCCGGCGATCGCCGGTGGTGTCTTCGGGCTCCTTGGAGGCTACCTGACAGACCGACTCGGACGACGCAGCGTTCTGACCTGGAGCATTCTCCTGTATGCCTTCGGTGCCTGTGCGGCCGGGTTCTCCACCAGCCTCTACCAGTTGCTGTTTTTTCGCTGCTGCGTCTTCATTGGTGTGTGCGTGGAATTTGTGGCGGCTGTCGCATGGCTGGCGGAACTCTTTCCCAATCCGGAACAGCGTGAGCGAGTCCTCGGATACACTCAGGCCTTCTCCTCCCTCGGTGGCGTACTTGTCGCCGTGATGGCCAAACTGGCGGCCCAGTACGCCGACGTGCTGCCGTCGATTCACGGTGTGAATGCGGCCTGGCGATACACTCTGATTTCAGGTCTCATCCCGGCGATTCCACTGATCGTTGTCCGCCCCTTCCTGCCCGAATCACCTGCATGGCAGAAAAAACGTCAGGAAGGCACTCTGAAACGAGCCAGTATTCTCGCTCTGTTCAGCCCCGAACTGCGCCTAACCACCATCATGACGACTCTGGTCTTTGCCACCACCTTCGGGCTGGCCTTCGGGGCCATTCAGCAGAATCCACAGATCCTGGCAGGACATGTGGACGTGCTGAAAGCCGTTGAAAAAGAGCAGGCTCAGCGGCAGGAAGTGGCCGCGAAGGACGGCAAAACGCTGTCACCCAAAGAACTGGGCGGTATCAAAGGCAACGTCACCGACCGTATCGCGGCCGGTGTTCAGTCCTGGCAGGAAATCGGCGGACTGTTCGGACGAATTCTCCTGGCGATTCTCGCTGTGCGCGTGGTCAGTCGCCGGACGCTGTTCCGCATCTTCCAGATTCCCAGCCTGCTCCTCGTTCCTCTGCTCTACTGGTGGCTCTCCAACAATCTGAAGACAGAAGGCAGCCTCGAGCTTTTCCGCTACGCGATCTTCGCCGCCGGTGTCCTCGTCGTGGGCCAGATGAGCTTCTGGGGCAATTACATTCCGCTGGTCTTCCCGGTGCACCTGCGAGGAACTGGCGAAAGCTTCGCTGCCAACATCGGCGGCCGTGTCCTTGGGACGGCAGCCGCCTTTATCACCCTCACGCTGTCAACGTCGACACCGCCGAATCCCGGCCGAATCGCGCTCATGGGCGCCTGTGTCGCCGGTGCTTACGCGATCGTCGGTGCAATTCTCACAGGGTTCCTCCCGGAACCTGGTCCTGAGACCGAGGATCACGGCTGAAACGGTTTCATGTTGGGAGTGACCTACGGGAAATCCGGCGGCTGCGGAAGTTTGCACTGGCCTCCGGAAATCCCGTACGACACCAACTGTTGCCTCAGTCCTCATTCAAACCGGAATAGTCCGGCGATCGCTGAACTTTTCCAGGATCGCCTGTTCACTTCCGGTTCCCCCGGAATCCTGGCATTCCGGCATACAGGCAAGGTTCGTCCGGCGAAGCGTCGTCATTGCGTTGGAGCAGTCGGTATGAAGATCACTCGAATCGAAGCGATCCCTGTCTGCGTGCCGTTGAAACCGGGAATGACGGCAAAGACGGCGCATGGCGAGCACGCGACGTCGCCCTACGTGATTGTAAAAGTTGAAACGGACACCGGGCTGATTGGCCTGGGCGAAGCCACCGTCTCGGCGCTCTGGTCCGGTGAGACTCAGGGCACCGTACTCACCCTGATCCGGGAGTATCTGGCGCCGGCTTTGATTGGTCTTGATCCGCGAGACATCTCGGCCATTCGCCGCATCATGGATTTTCTGGTGAAGCTGAACCCCTTCACGAAATCCGCGTTGGAAATGGCCATGTGGGATCTCGCCGGCAAATCTGCCGGACTTCCGGTTTATCAGCTGCTGGGCGGCAAAGCTCGAGACCGAGTCCGCATCAAGCTGGTGGTCTGGGCCCGCGATATCGCAGGTTCCCGACGCATGGCCGAACAGCATCTTGCGCTGGGCGTGACCTGCGTGAAGGTGAAGACCGGACTGGATCCAATCGCCGACATCGCCCGTGTTCGCGCCGTTCGCGACGTCTGTGGACCCGACATTCCGATCACCATTGATTCCAACTGCGGCTGGACCATTCAGCAGGCACGCTATTGCCTGCGGGAATTGCGGGACGTGAATCTGCTCCTGGCCGAACAGCCCATTCCCCCCGGTGACTTTGCCGCTCTCGCGGAACTGCGGCGAGAATCCGTGGTACCGATCATGGCGGATGAAAGCGTGTTTACGCTGCAGGATGCCTGGCAATTGTCCGTGCATCGTTCGGCCGACATTTTCAGCATTTACCCAGGCAAGCACGGCGGGATTTCCGCCACGGCAGACATTGTCGCCGTGGCGCGTGCCGCCGGGCTGCGTTGCACCATCGGCAGCAATCTCGAACTGGGAATCGGCACGGCGGCCATGCTGCACGTCGCGGCGGCATTTCCTGAAGTGGACACCGATGCCTTTCCGGCAGACACGATTGGCCCGTTCTACCACGAGGCCGACCTGATCACAGCTCCACTGCAGTTAGGGCCACCAGCGGCGTTGGTACCGGAAGGCCCGGGACTGGGAGTCCAGCTGGACGAAACGCAGTTGCAGCGATATCGCGTGGACTAATGGCAGTGGGACACCAGTTGTCGACTGACGGAATGCACGCGGTCGGCGAAGAATGAAGAGCGATTCGGTTCTATGACAGATTCCCTCGGGGAGCACGTTTACAACAACATTGCCTGCACGCGCTGCGGGTGCGTCTGTGACGATCTGCAGGTCACCGTTCAGAACAACCGGATTCAGCGATTTTCACCCGGGTGCACACTGGCTGAATCCTGGTTTGCCAGCTTTCGGCAGCCACAGAATTCCATCTCAGCCAGGCTGCTGAACCAGGTGGTCTCGCGCGAACTGGCTCTGCAACACACGGCTGATCTGCTGCGACAGGCCAGGGCACCTTTGTTCTTCGGCCTGTCACGATCCAGCACCGACGGGCAGCGGGCAGTCTGCGAACTGGCCGACGCTCTTGGAGCCATGATCGACACCACAGCCTCGCTGGGACACGGTCCGTCAATCGTGGCGTTTCAGTCAGCCGGAGAATCCACATCAACTCTCGGAGAAGTGCGTCATCGATCCGACCTGGTGATCTACTGGGGGTGTGATCCGGTTATCAGTCATCCGCGGCACGTGGAACGCCTCGTGGATGCTGCCGGGGAGGCAGTTCCGGAGGGGCGACGCGGGCGACGCTTGATCGTGATAGACACTGCGAAGACGGCCACAGCAGAAATCGCCGACCAGTTTATTCAGATCGAGCCCGGTCGGGATTTTGAAGTGCTCTGGGCGCTGCGGTTACTCATCCGTGGGCAGACGCTGCAGACCGCCTCGGTTGGGGGAGTCCCGACAGAAGTCCTGCAGGACTTCGCCGAACAGCTGAAGGCCAGTCATTATGGAGCCGTGTTTTTTGGAGTGCAGCTGGCCTCTGGCCCCACCGGACATGGCACAGTGGAAGCACTGCTGCGTCTGGGCACAGAACTGAACCGCTGGACGCGATTTGTCGTGCGCAGAATGCGAGTTCCGGGCGACGTGACCGGCGCGGACAGTGTCCTTTGCTGGCAGACGGGCTACCCATTCAGCATCAATCTGAATCGAGGTTACCCGCGTTACAATCCCGGCGAATATTCCGCCGAAGGATTGCTGGCTCGTGGAGAAGTCGACTGCCTTGTGCTGGTCGGTGGCGAACGGGTGGATAAATTCTCGGACGCCGCCAGGAACTGGATGCGACAGATTCCGGTGATCCTGCTTGACCCGGAAGGTGTGGAATGGGACTTTCCTGTTGCCGTTCGCTTCTACACGGCGGTTTATGGCATCCACCGACGAGCGACCGCGTATCGCATGGACGAGGTCCCGATTCCTCTGCGGCAGATTCTGACATCCGAGTTGTGGTCTGATGATGAGGTGTTGCGGGCTGTGCTGGAACGGGTTCAAAAAGAGGAAAGTCACACGCCGCTTCCGAGTGGGACCCCGGCCTGACGTGTCAGAAACGGTCAGAAAAAAGGTGAAAAAACAGTCAAAAACGCATCATTCTTCTCCAAAACATCCCGCCTGATGGAAAAACACCGGAAACGATCGCATTCCCCCGGGTTTTGTAGACCGGCGGAGAACCCTGGGGTAAACTTCAGCGGTCAGGCAGCTTTTCCCAGCTGATTGGCAGACTTGCTGAGCCGCCGAATCCTCATCCGGCCTTCAGTGTTCAGCGATCGACAGT
>JALQWE010000341.1 GCA_023258825.1 Planctomycetaceae bacterium
GGACTAACGCCACTCAAGTGCCCGGTCGAGGGGGAGTGAACTTCGGTGGTGCCGGGCGGGGGATCAGTTTTTCGGCATCCGTCACCAGTTCTGCCAGTTGCTGCCCGAGAAACTGCGCGGCGATCGCACACTGCTGGAAGTTTGTGTGCGTGGACGCATGCCACGCATCCTTCTGAAACTGCACGGCAGCAGCCTGGAGCCGACTGAGCTTTTTTCGTACCGTCCGAAAATAGCTGATTGGATCATTCACCTGCGTCTCGACGGCTCGAAACACATCAAAGATTGTGCGAGCCATCTCGTTGAGTTCTGGAAAATCTTCCACTTCATCGCAGTGCTTGATGAACGTCCGAATCATCCACGCGTGCGCCATCACGTTCTGGCTGCGTGCCACCAGAGCCTGCAGGGCTTCCTGTGTTTCAGTAGAAAGCCCAGCGAGGGATGACTGAGCGACTGGCGGTTGTTCGTCCTGCGGAAAAACCTGTGAATCAGACATGAAACGGTCCGGCCCGGAATACTGAATGAGTGAAAGGGGAGACAGCCGCAGGGGCCCGTATCAGGCAACTGAAACCAGCGCAGTCGTCAGGTTGTCAAACAGAAACAACTCTGACCACAACACGATTTCCAATTACCTGGACGACTTCCACAGAGCTTCCGGCATCGATATAGGCACCATCGCTGACAACATCAAGGAATCGGTCTCCAAAAATGACTTTTCCTGCCGGCCGCAGTGCGGATGAGCAAACCCCGATTTCTCCGACAGTGGCGACAGGATTGTCTGCTGCGGGACTCAACAGACTGGGGTCCAGCATCGGGCCGTCGTTTTCCACACCGTAAACCGGAGGTGTCAGGATCAGTCGATTGAACCAGGGAATGCTCGGCAGAAAGCGACTCATCACCACGGCCGCGGCAATCACGGTGATCATTGCTGCTGCAATCGATGTCAGACTCGATACGGCCTTTTCGAAAGACTGTGTGGTCGTGATCCCGGAAAATGTATGACTGGCCATCACGAGCGATGTCAGGGTCAGCAGAATTCCGGAGACCCCGAAGATTCCGAAACCCGGAATCACGAAGATCTCCAGTGCCAGCAGGGCCAGTCCCAGAACGAACAGCACCAGTTCCAGAGTCCCCGCAGTGCCGCCCAGAAATCGACTCCAGAAAAACAGGGAGGCACATAACGCAGCAGGGATCGCAAACATACCAGTGGGAGCATGTGCTTCGATGTAAACGCACAGCAGTCCCACGGCTACCAGCAGGAAGGCACCAAAACCGGAATTCAGAAACGAAACGAGGTTATCCACCCAGGATTTTCTGAGCGGTCGCAGTGAGACGCCCTCGGGCAATCCCAGTCGCAGTTGCAGTTGCTGCAAATCTTCGCAGGGGGCCTCGGTCAATCGCAACTGGTGAGCTCGCTCTCCACGCAGTGTCAGCAGCAATCCACGGCGGCTCTCCGGGACCAGTGGTCCCTGCAACCATTCGTCGGGCTGAGCTCGCAGTTCCGGCTCTGACATCCAGGTCACGCGACCATCCTGACGATGCGTCGCTTCAAACACCTCAAGGTCACGATCGATCATGGCCTGCAGCAGCGCGGGCGGACGATTACGACGACGAGCCAGTGAGGCGGCGAATTCCAGAAAGGGACTGACGATCTTCTCTGGTGCTCGCTCAAACGCTCCGCCGGGTTCCGTCTCACGAATGACCCCAATGTCACCAATCTGAGCGTCCGGGTGCATGTAAATCTGTGCGCATCCAAACGCAATCAGAGCCCCACCACTCCATGCCCCCCGCGGAATCCAGGCGACCGTATTCATCTGCTCCGGTTCAATGTCTGCCAGGGTCATTGCGATTTCTTCGGCAATCTGTTTGTCCCCGCCCGGAGAATCGATTTCGAGGACCAGCAGATCGACACGCTCTGCCTGAGCATTTCGGACTTCGCGCAGCACGAAATCCCGCATCGAACCACTCACATTGCCTTTCACCTCAATCAGGCGTGCTTTTTTCTGTCCCGCTGCACTGGGATTGCGCATGATTTCACGGGGAAGCTGATACAGATCTGCCAGCGTGCCTCGGTCCTGAGCCAGTTGAGTCACCAGAAATCCCGCCTTCAGCGCATCGCCTGCCAGAAACACCGGCGGTGCTCCGGGCTCACGAATCACTTCCACTCGCGGAATCTCCAGTCCCTGCTGCTGAAGCTGACGAAGTTCATCAGAAGTCAGGAATTGCTGCTGCTCCTGACCATCTTCACTCCTGACCGTCACCCGATGCAGGGATGTCTCGCTACTGAGCATTCCGGCAACAATTCCGAAGGACAATCGCGGATTTCGCCGACGCCGGCCCAGTGACTGGATAAATTCAGCGTCCGCAGGATCCAGCGGGGATCCACGGCCGATGTCCCCGATCTCGGCTTCGGGGTTCATCACCAGGTCCTGGCAGGCCAGTGCTGCGACCACATGGTTCCCTCGCAGGGAATCCGGAACCCAGGCGACGGTCCGCAACGTTGACAACTCGGCTGACGCCAGCAGCCCTGCCAGATCCCGGATCTGACCGAATCGGCTGGACCCCGACTCCAGTTCCAGAATCAGAATTCCTGTTCGGGATTCCTTCGCCGCCGCGGCCTTCAGTTCCAGGGCGGTATTACGAATCTGACTCAGAGCTTCATCGGAAAGAGGGGCCTTGACGGTCAGGAATTGTCCCAGAGGAGCCTTAGCTTCGGAGTCCTGCCCGCGGACGGTGTCAACCGGGAAGATCGCCAGCAGAACGGCCACCATCCAGAAGCCAGCAACAACAAATCCATGTGACGAATTTCGTCGCATGCAACACCCTTTACAATCTGCGGAATTCCATATTGGGGCCGGAATTCGTGCCCCGGAGACCACGCTGCCGACGATGCACTTTTACCCACGCTGTCCGCCCGATCGGCCTGCCAGCCCCGCCTGAGGGACAGCAGATTTCGATGCAATCGGGACTGCCGTCGCTATTCTGACAGGACTTTCGCACATTTTAGGGTCGTCTTTGTGCAGAATCCAAAGGTTTTGGTGATTCGCCTACCGGGCAGGATTCCTGGCCAGACTCTTAGGAAAACGTAAAAAATCCGTGCCGGATCAGGGAATTCGGGGGAAATACGCCAACTTCCGGCAGACACCGAGGATTTTGCTGCGGCCTTCCGCCCTGCCTGTCGCAGACCGGCACCGCCGAGTTCCGCGTCAGATCACCGCCACGCGGGTCTGCTCCGATGGCCTTGTTGACTGCGACTTTCTGAAAGTCGGTCGCTGGAACTCCGTCTCGCTTTGCCTTCCGGCGTCCGCAGTTCTTTGCGTTGATCCCCCGGCAGCGCCTGAGCGGTATCGGCCTGCTCGCCCCATTGAAACTTGATTGGCTACGACATTGACAAGCATTGGTTACTTGTATTAATGTACTAATACAACAATTGTTCGTGACAAAGGTGACTCTGTGCAGATTCATATCAATGCTCAGGATGGTGTCCCGATCTATCTGCAGATTGTCAATCAGATCAGGTATCAGCTGGCGTCTGCCCGATTGAAACCCGGCCAGGAACTCCCGCCGATACGTACTCTGGCACAGTCATTACTAATCAATCCCAACACTGTTGCTCGTGCCTACAAAGAACTGGAGCAGGCCGGAATCGTCGAAAAGCGGCGCACTGTCGGCACCTACATTACGGCCCGGCGTTCACCACTGGCCCGACGTGAGCGACGGCGCATTCTGGTCGAAAGAATTGATCAGCTGCTGGCTGAAGCCCGGCAAATGGATTTTGACCTGCGTGATGTGGTCCGTCTGCTGAATGTCCGTCACAAAGTCCTGCGGAAGTCCAATCGAAAAGAGGTCGGGCAATGACTGAAAAGGGTGCAAACGCGTCGCCGGCAATTATTGAGGTTCAGCATCTGTCGCGCCGGTTTGATGACCGACAGGCACTTCACGATCTGTCACTGACAGTTCCCCGCGGCGGCGTCTTCGGACTCATCGGTGGAAATGGTGCCGGTAAGACCACGCTGATCCGGCATCTCCTGGGAATGCTGAAGGCTCAGCAGGGCTCCGTACGGGTGTTCGGCCTCGACCCGGTGGCAGCACCCGCAGCAGTACTCGGACGCATCGGATATCTGTCCGAAGATCGAGATCTGCCGAACTGGATGCGCCTGCAGGACCTGCTCAGATACACGCAGGCCTTCTATCCGGCCTGGGATTCGGTATATGCCGAAGAACTGCGAAAGAACTTCGATCTGAATCCGGCGACCCGCGTCAAGTCCCTGTCCCGTGGTCAGCGGGCACGTGCCGGGTTGCTGATTGCCCTGGCACATCGTCCCGAACTGCTGGTGCTGGACGAGCCATCCTCGGGGCTCGATCCTGTCGTCCGTCGCGATATTCTGGGGTCCATCATTCGCACGGTTGCGGATGAGGGACGAACGGTGCTCTTCTCGTCACATTTGCTGGATGAAGTGGAACGTGTGGCCGATCGAGTCGCCATTATTCATGAGGGACGTATTCTGTTGACATCGGAGATGGAACAGATTCGCGAATCTCATCGGCGACTGGTGCTGCAGTTCCGCAAATCCACAAACGATCCACCGCCGCTGGACGGGATGCTTGATCGTACAGGATCCGGAACGGAGTGGACTTACTGGTGCGCGGGGATCTCGAACAGTTGAAACAGGCTGCCGAAGCCATGCAGGCGAGGATTCTCGAGGAATCCACTCTGACACTGGATGAAATTTTTCTGTTGCGTGTGGGGCGCCAGGCGGCAGAGCAATAGTGGAGAGTTGCAGAATGCGATCGATTCCTCAGGCACTGCTCTGGGAACTCTGGGCACGTGGCCGATTACAGATCCCCGGATTCTTTCTGCTGGCGAATGTGTTTCCCC
>JALQWE010000342.1 GCA_023258825.1 Planctomycetaceae bacterium
GGATCCTGACAGATGGAGTTCTGGGGGCCGCTGAGTCTTATCTGGAGGGCGAGTGGGTTTCTGATGAACTGACCGATGTGTTTCGTGTTCTGCCGAAGAACGAGCATGTGCTGGCGAAGTTTTCTTCGCCACTGACAAAGCTGGCGAATCTGAGAAATCGTATTCAGCATTATGGGAATCGAAATTCGCGCCAGGGAAGCCGTCGGAATATTCAGGAACATTACGATCTCGGCAACAGCTTTTTCTCGCTTTTTCTGGACCCGACCATGATGTATTCGTCGGCAATTTTTCCGACGGATCAGTCGTCACTCGAAGAAGGCTCCATTGAAAAGGTTGATCGTGTCTGTCGCCAGCTGAAGTTGCAGCCCACGGATCATGTGGTCGAAATTGGTACGGGCTGGGGGACGTTTGCGATTCATGCGGCCAGTCGGTACGGCTGCCGAGTGACGACCACGACGATTTCAGAAGAGCAGTTCCGGATGGCGACGGAAAGAGTTCGCGCCGAGGGGCTGACAGAGCGAGTGAGTGTTCTGAAAAAGGACTATCGCGATCTTGAGGGACAGTACGACAAGCTGGTCTCCATCGAGATGATTGAGGCTGTAGGCCGAAAGTACCTGCCCGGCTATTTTGAGAAGTGTGATCAGCTGTTGAAGGATGACGGCGCGATGATGATTCAGGCGATCACTCTGCCTGAACAACGCTACGCCGGGTATGAGGAATCCGTGGACTTCATTCAGAAGTACATTTTCCCGGGTGGGTTTCTGCCGTCGGTTTCCATGATGCAGCATTACGTAACTCAAAAGACATCGCTCCGGCTGCTGGCGCTGGACGACTTCGGCCTGCACTATGCTCGCACGCTGCGACTGTGGAACGAGAAGTTCCATGAGCGTCTGGATGAGGTGCGGGCGCTGGGATTCAACGACCGGTTCATTCGGATGTGGCGATACTACCTTTGCTACTGCGAGGCCGCGTTTCTGGAACGCGCAATTGGACTGGTGCAGGTGTTGTGGGCCAAGCCCGGTTCTTCTCTGGGATCTGCGTGAGAATTCTGGCTGATTTCTGCGTGGAAGGCCGTGGACTTTGAATGGCGGGGCTGCACGGCAGCGTTGTGCTTCACAGGAATTTCCGGTTCGGAGTTTGTTTCGATGGTTATGGTGCATCTTGTTACCCCGCTGATCGGTCTTGCTGAAAACGGACGATTGCCGGATCCACTGGTTCGCATGGGAATTCGCCGACTGCTGAAGGCGCGACTGGATGAACTGGAGTCACTGCCGCCTGAGAATCTGATGCAGGACTTTCGCGGCTTTTTCAATGAGATGAGCCAGGGTCCGATTGCAGCATTGCCTGAGAAGGCGAATGAGCAGCACTATGAAGTTCCAGCGGCTTTCTTTGCGAAGGTTCTGGGAATCCATCGGAAGTACAGCTGCTGCTACTGGTCGCCGGGTGTGACCGATCTGGATCAGGCGGAACGGGAGTCGCTGCGCCTGACGTGTGCGCACGCGGACCTGCAGGATGGACAGAAAATTCTGGAGCTGGGCTGCGGCTGGGGATCTTTAAGTCTGTGGATGGCACAGCACTATCGAAACGCCACGATCACGGCGATCTCAAATTCCAACTCGCAGCGAGAATACATCCAGGCAGAAGCGGCGCGGCGAGGATTGAATAATCTTCGAATCATCACCTGTGATATCAATGATTTTCGTGCGGAAGGACAGTTTGATCGAGTGGTGTCCGTCGAGATGATGGAACATGTTCGCAATCATTCGCTGTTGTTTGAACGCATCGACGGGTGGCTGAAGCCTGCCGGGAAACTCTTCGTACACATCTTCTGCCACCATCGATACTCATACCCCTTCGAAGTGCGTGATGAGTCCGACTGGATGGCGAAGTACTTTTTTTCGGGCGGGATCATGCCCAGCCAGAGTCTGCTGCTGAATTGTCAGCAGCGTCTGACATTGACGAATCACTGGTTGTGGGATGGCACCCATTACGAAAAAACCAGCAATGCCTGGCTGGCACTGATGGATAAGGAAGTCGGGGCGGTGACTGACATCCTGAAGTCAACGTATGGACGCGACTGGAAATGCTGGCAGAGTCGCTGGCGAATGTTCTTCATGGCCTGCGCGGAACTGTTTGGCTATCACGGTGGCCGCGAGTGGTTTGTTTCGCATTACCTGTTTCAGAAGAAAACAGCTGTCTGAGTATTCGTCGGGACGCTGAGCCGGGGGTCTGACTCCGACTCGGCGTCCGTGCGACTGTTGCCACGAACCATGAATCATGTGACAGGGAGCTATGGCAGTTCCCGGACACGCAGGTTACGGAACTCAATGGGGGATCCCTCAGACTCGAGGCACAGAAATCCGCTGGCGGGAGAGCAACCGGTTCCGCCGGAGACTTCCTCACCATTTACCCACAATCGGACTTCACCGTTGATGGCTCGGATATAATAGTGATTCCATTCCGGAGTCCCCTTTGACAGATTTTTGCGGGGAAAGCTGCGGCTACCGCCGGGGGCGACCGGTGGAAAGGGTGTCATCTTTGCGGCGCCTGTGGGGAACACGTCACCATTTGTGGTAAACCAGTCGGGCTCTTTTCCCGTCTGTTTACGATAGCTTTCTGTGTACCCGTGATCCAGAATCTGAACCTCGATGCCTTCGGGCAGGCCGCCGCGTTTCAGACTGGCGAGGTTTTTTTCACTGGCCCAGAGAAACACTCCTGAATTGCCGGCGGGTTTCAAATGCCGCCACTCAACAACCAGTTCCAGGTTACGGTATTCCCGTTTCGTCCGCATGACACCAACGGGAGTTCCCGTGCAGTGTATTTCTCCATCGGGGAAAGACCAGGTGGATTCGTCGCAGTTGACGTTGACGAAGTCCTCTTTTCCAAGTGAGACCCAGCCGAGCCCCTGGCCATCGATCTGCGCCGTCGGCAGTTTGGGAGCAACAGGGGCTGGTTCCTGGGCTGAGGCATGACCGGCGATGGCGAGCCCGAGACACAAGGGCATAAACAGGTTTAACTTCATCAGAAACTCCTGAACGTAATAACGGAAAAAACAGCAGTGCCGTGGATGATGTCCGGATTGAGGCAAACGAGCCAGGCTGCGATACTGCCAGGCCGGAGTTGTGACGGAACACGGCAGCACCTGATTTCTAGCGAATTGTTCGAGGCCTGTCATTTCACACCGCGCGTTCCGGTTACTCTGTCCACAGGAACTTATCACGTCATGACCAGATCTCTGAATGTCCATCTGCTCCCGGATCTGTTGAGCGAAGAATGCCTTGCAGGCGGTGTGGCCGTAGTGATCGATATTCTGCGGGCATCATCCACGATTGCCACAGCGTTGCAGAACGGAGCTGAGGCGGTGTTTCCGTGTGCCACGCCGCAGCAGGCGCACACTGTCGAGGCCATCTCCGGAACGCAAGCTGTGCTGCTGGGCGGAGAACGCGGTGGAGTGCGGATTGCCGGGTTCGACCTTGGGAATTCACCCGCAGAGTATTCTGGTAGTGTTGTCCGCGGGAGGACTCTGGCGTTCACCACCACGAACGGCACAAAGGCTCTGCTGAAAGCCCTGGCGGCGCGGAGTATCCTTGTGGGATGTTTTCTGAATCGTCGCTGCCTGCTGCAGCGTTTGGCAGCGGCGGGAAATTCTGTGAATCTGGTGTGTGCCGGAACGGACGGGACGATCACGGGCGAGGATGTGTTGTTTGCCGGGTGTTTGGTCCAGGGGTTACTGGATCATGGTGGCTCTGTCGAAAGGTGGGAGCTGAATGACAGCGCAGAGATTGCCCGGCGCCTCTGGCTGTCTGTGGCGGGCGATGCTGCCGATGTTTCCGGGGCGGTCTGCCAGTTTTTTCGATCGACCCTGGGGGGACGCAACCTGCTGGAACTGCAGTACGAAGCAGATCTCGCGCGATGTGCGCAGCTTGACACTCTCACAGCAGTGCCTGAGTATGATTTCGACCGCGGCTGCCTGACCGTGACTGGCTGACGATGGTGCCGGCCACCGGAAGTTGCGTTTTGTGGCGATGTGGGACTATCGAGTCAGGTGGTCGTCGCCGTGCGTGTGGAGTCTGTGACCGGCGGCTTGTCAGACAGGGTCGCCAGAACGACGACCAGCATCAGAAAGATCAGTACGGGATTCAGGATGACGGCAATCGAAATGTCGTAATGGACAAACAACCACGCTTTGGGAATCATCAGGAGCCCGAACAGAAGCGTCAATTTGCGGTCCTGTGTCGATTCCGGCGCATTGATAAACAGCAGCATCGGCAGGATCAGATGCAGCAGCTTGTAATCAAAGGAGACGGGGGGAAGCAGCAGCATGGCCGCCACGGCCACAAAAATGGATTTCCATTCCTCAGCTTTTCTGAGTTTCCAACCGGCTGCGAGCATTCCAGCGAGTCCCACGATCACCATCATTCGCCAGCGTTGTTCGACAAAGGCCACTGCCCCCCTGCTATCGACCTGGAGCCAGTCTGAACAGAAAAATCCGGCTGCTTTTACGGCGGCGAGCAGACTGACGTTGTAGTGTACCCCGTGACCCCGCACGACATAGTCGTTGTGGAAGTCGTGCAGGTTTTTCGCCAGCAGGGGCAGTGTTTGTGCATTATCGCCGGGGACCAGCAGAAAGCCCAGCAGAGTGGTCACTGCCGCAGAGCCTGCTGTCAGTGCGAGTCTGCGAAATCTCCAGTTCATCAGGTCCGGCAACAAATACAGCAGCGGGTAGAGTTTGATCGCGCCCGCCCAGCCCAGCAGTAGACAGCCGCAGTCTTCGAATCTGGTGCCGCGAGTCTGCCAGGCCAGCAGAATCATCAGCAGCAAAAGGCACTCAATATTTGCCCGATCCAGTGAAAACAGAAATGGATAAC
>JALQWE010000343.1 GCA_023258825.1 Planctomycetaceae bacterium
CAGTGACCTCGCTCTCCGCCTCCGCATGCTGCTGGGCCGGCGTTCCCCGGTGTTCATCCATGGTTAAAAAACAACACCAACCCACCCACGTCCCCCCAGCCTTCCTTCCGTGTCTTCCGTCTTTTCCGTGGTTCCATCCAAAACCGCCGCGTCCCAAAATCCGTGCCTATCTCTGTTCGTCCGCGGTTGCCCCCTGCAGCAGCATCGATCTCAAGCTGACTCAAATGATGAGTCCCATCGCCTGGCGGGGGAACCATTTCAACGCCACTTTCAAACCGCTTCGAGCACGATGAACAGCCTGGAGAGGTGCGGAATTGGCGCCATCCTGCTCCTTTGGCAATCGTGGTCCCATCAGGAACAACAACCGACATTCACACCGCCACGGTATGTCGCGATCGCCATACGTAAACCACAACGAAAAAAACACTTACGAAGGCCGTCACAGTTGGATGGCCCCGCTCCCGCCCCGCTCCCGCCCCGCTCGTCCCACCGCTCGACCTGCTCATAGTCGGCTGTGCCATCTGCACCCGCAGGTCCACGGAAGATGCCCAGGCCTACGTTTCGCCGGAGTCCAGTTCATCCGGAAACAATGGTGGCTGTCCGGGACCGCGGATTCGCAGTATCTGCACGTCCTGATCGCGTATCAATATGACCATTCGGTATGTGTTGCCCTTGCGGGTTCGGAAAAACACCTGCCTCAACTGCATCCCGCAGTAATCCGATTCGGGGGCGATCGAATATGCCTCTGGTGATCGTTTCAGTCGGGTGACAGCGGCCTCAAACGCCAGCACCAGGGAGAGAGCACCGCGAGGTGAGTGAACATGTATCCAGCTTGTGATTGCCTCGAGGTCCTGAATGGCTCGTGGCAGGATCCGGATTTGATAATCTGTCATTTGGCCTCAGCCACGTGATACCGCGTTTTCAGATCGGCAATCACATCTTCGACCAGTGCTCCGCGTTCGCCCCGTTCAATGTCACGCAGGGATGCACTCACCGCCAGAGCATCGTCGTGCCCTGTTCGGAATTCAGCATGCTGGCTTTTCCACTCCTCCAGCAGATCATCAATTTCGAGTTGTGCGCCACCTGTCTGAAGCCTGGCAGCAGCATAGGCCTGGAAACTGTGAAGCTGATCGAGTGATGTGGGCATATGTACCTTCCTTTTGCTGGCTCAATGGTACCAGTGAGCCCAGGAGCGAGTCAAACCGGGTTCTCTGCGGTATGCGCGTTGCTGGCCGCGCTGGCCAGTGATTCCGCCACTTTCCAGCCCCCCCCGGCCGTTCTCGGTCCGCAGAAAATACAACTGCACCCCCGAACGAGACCCTCAGGTCTCTCCCGGCACCCCAGGAATAAAAGTCTCGAACTCTCGGACTCGCTGGTAAGCAGCCGCGAAAAGTGAACGGCCAGTCTTCTCCGGGGGCGCGAGCAAGACTGAGGTGCTGCAGGTTCCAGGGAAAGGCGACTCTTTTGTTCTGAGCTTCTGAAAGGAACCCGACGATGAATCAGAAGAATTACAAATGAAAGCCAAACAGAGCCGTCAACGCTGGACAGATGAGTTCAGGGACGAGGCTGTTCCGTTGATGCTGGACGGCCATTCAGCTCAGTCCGCTGGACTGCAACGACTGCCACGCGCCAACAACACCGCGACGTCCCGGCTCGTGACGCAGACAGCACGGCATCCCGGTCCATCCGCAGACCGACCCACAGCATGCGGGCTACCACTGAGCCGGCGGATGACTCAGAAGATAATCCGAAATCAGCCGGGCATACCACGCCATGCCCCGCTCTGACAGCGATGGAAATACTCGATCAAATAACTTTGCAGTTTCGTCGCCACGCTCAAAGGCTTCCGAACAGTCAAGAAATCGTATCTGCTCCTGCTCACAGTACCGCTGCAGAACCTCAAACGGAAAGCGACTCTGAAATGGAGTCGTTCCCCGAATGCGACAGTCCCGAGTCAATTGCGGACACTCACTTCCTGGCAGCACCTGCCAGATCACCGGACAGGTCGTCACCAGCAACTGACCACCCGCCTCCTCAACACTCTTCCGCAAGTCTGCAATCGGCTCCAATGCGTGCCGAACCTGCAGCCGCCGGTCTTCCGGATGATCCGAAATCCAGTCATACCGACTCTGACCCGCCGCCTCACTGCGAATCGCCAGCCATTCAGGCCCCCGACTTCGGACTTCCGAAAAGACATACCCTGCCAGCGACGATCGCTGCAGAATATCGGCCAGCGGAATCTTCGCTTTGGACGGCAATCGCAACGAGGGATGCGAACACACCAGACCCGTCTCCCGCTGCTCCAGCAGACTCCGATAAATCTGATCGTCATGAACGTCCGACATATCCACATGCAGAATCACCAGGTCCGGCTGCAGCTCGCGCAACTGATGCTGAAAACGCAGCAACGACAGAAGTGGACAGTATCCCGGAACCCCTCCATTGATGATCTGCAGCTCGCGCGATGTCTCACGCTCCAGAAACTTCTCCAGCCGCGATGACACCGTCGAACCCTCAGGCACCGTCCCCCCCAGAATCAAGTCGTCTCCCAACAGCAGAATCCGATAACCCTCCTCCCCACGCGTTTCCTTCCGCACGACGCCCCGACACCCCAACTTGTCCGTTCGTATCTCGATCAACCTGCCCGGTGTCGCCTCGAGGGTCACCTGCATCAGGGGCCGCAACTCGTGATGACAATCCTCGGATTCCTGCAGGAGCTCCTGCCAGGGCATCGCCGCCTGACTGGTGATGATTCGCTCACGGCCCTGATGCCCCCGCAGCCAGTACTCGCCAGCCAGCACAAAAGAACTCAACAGCAGGAACGCTGCGAGTAGCTGTCTGAAGAGTTTTCCGAGTCGCTGCAACATGCTACCGGCAACACCTCGACCCATCATGCCCGGCGAAAACTGTCGTCCCGACAGCAGATACCCCGGAAGAAATCCGTTCGCTCACCAGAATCCCGGCCACGCTCTTCCCGGGATCGTCATCGCAACACGCTCCGGTCTCCGAATGATCCATCAGAGCCGCCAATCGGGAATTCTTATCCCGCGCTCACATTCCAGTCCGGTAACCTCCGGATCCTGTCTGTTCTGACGCAATCCACCGCTAAAACTACCCCTCAAGTCTACCAGTCCCACCGTGTTTTTCTCAAGAGCGACTGCAGAGACACCATTCTCATCCCTTGTCACCCCACCCATTTTCACCTGTGTCTCTCAGCCCCGAATCAGGTTCCTGAAACGGCAGGACCACAAAACAATTGACGCAGGAATTTCTCCAGACGCGATGACCGCACCTTCCTGCCATTCGCGTTTTGAACTCCGCGAAAAATCCCCGCAGACACGCTGCAACATCGCACATAGAGCCCACGGCCGCGCCGGCACATGATGACCTCTGCCAGATACTCAGGGACATCCACCAGATGCTCAGGCAATAAAAAAGGCCCGGACGCTGATACGCCCGAGCCCTGTCTGTGGTCGATCAACTGGCCGCGACCTATTCTTCTTCTTTTGCCCAGAGCGCTGCCGCAAGCATTCCCGGAGCAGAAACCAGTTCGTTTTCGCGGAAATATGTGGCGATTTCGCGTTTGGCCGCTTCCGGACCATCGCTGCCATGAATCAGATTCATCTGCCGGCTGGCACCGAGATCGCCGCGAATCGTGCCCGGCGCTGATTCTCGAGCGTTGGTCTTGCCCATCAGAGTTCGCATCACAGCGATTGCCTCGGGCCCTTCCACCACCATCGCCACGACCGGGCCGGAGGTGATAAAGGCTTCCAGATCCGGATAGAACGGCTTGTTCACGTGCTCAGCGTAGTGCTGGCGGCTCAGTTCCGGAGTCACCTGCAGCATCTTCATGCCGACCAGGCTGAGTCCCTTGTCTTCGATACGAGTGACAATACGACCAACGAGTCGACGCTGCACTGCGTCCGGCTTGGCAAGGATCAAAGTACGTTCAAGAGCCATTGAATAAAGTCCTGCAAATGTTCTTCAGTAGTGATTCGGTTCGTTCAAAAACAGCAATACAGGTCTCAAAGGTCGCCAGGCCCCACCACGATCCACCGGCCCGCACCCCGCAGATCAGCACCGGGATTCATCGACGTTGAGTCCGCGTGAGGCTGAGCACAGAACCGGGAAAAATTGAGCTTTCTCGCGTTCTGACAGACAGATTCCGAACAACTCCGGAAATCCGACGTGCTCCCTCGGTCACTCAGACCATGGCACCCTTCATCAGTTCCAGAAACTCGGTAAACAGGTAGTGACTGTCGTGAGGACCGGCTGCAGCTTCCGGGTGGTACTGCACACCAAATACCGGCAGAGTCCGGTGACGAATCCCCTCCACCGTCTGGTCATTCAGATTCACATGCGTCACTTCCACGTCGTCAGGCAGACTGGCACTGTCCACAGCAAAACCGTGGTTCTGCGAGGTGATTTCCACTTTGCCGGTGCGGCGGTTCAGCACTGGCTGGTTCGCTCCGCGATGCCCGAAACGCAACTTGTAGGTCTTACCCCCCAGAGCCAGCCCCAGTAACTCCGGCGCGGCTGACAGGTACCAATAGGTACCGCCAGGATCGGTATGACCAAGATAGGTGGACAGGATCGCAAGGCGAGAGCCGGGAGCGCCTGTCCTGTAGTCATCGGCGATGGTGCTGACAGCAAAGCTGTGCCGAAGATCATGAATCCGTGGTCGACATCTCGCCGAGCGCGCAACGATGCCGCAATGGTGCAGCAGTTTTTGGAAGAGTCATGCTGTTTGATATCCCTTACATAGCTGACTAGAACAAAATAGGAGACTATTGGCAACCCCAGACTGATTGTAATACAGCTGAAGAAAACAAAGCTAGAGTTGATGATGATT
>JALQWE010000344.1:0-4586 GCA_023258825.1 Planctomycetaceae bacterium
GGAACCATTGAAGCGGACAAGTCCAGTGACGCCGCTGGCAATGGTCAGTGCGGCTCCTGTGCCTGTTCCAAGGTTGGTCACGTTACCATCAACGGTGGTGGTTCCGGCCCCGATACCTGCGGCGAGCGTCAGATTCTGATTTCCACTCAGCCCACCACTGATACTGAGATTTCCTCCCGTGGTATTCAGCGTGACGGGGCCGGTCGTCAGCACCACATCGCCGCCGAATGTCATATTTCCGCCGCTGGTCGAAAGGTTTATTCCGGCGATCGTGGTGGTTTCGGTCTGAACATTCAGCTGTGTGGTGGTCAGTGACGCATTGAACACAGCAGTGTCGGTCCCGGTACTACCGAGGACCTGCAGCGAGCCGGTGAACGCTGATCCTAAAGAGGTGAAGTTGAACGTATTATTTCCACTTCCGCCCTGAATAGTCACACCACTGGTCGGGTTGAAGGCAGAATCAAGGCTGGTGACCGTGAGCGAATTGTTGTTGGTTCCCAGGTTGATGCTGAGGCTGGACGTCGGGTTCACGAACTGCGTGGTGGTGAAATTCGTTCCGGCGACCTGGGAATAACCGGCCGTTGCATTGTCTGTGAAGACAATATTGTCGGCGGTGTTGCCGAAATTCATGGTCAGATCATCGGCATTTTCGATGTACAGCGTATTGGAGCCAACACCGGTGAAAGGCAGTGGCAGTCCATCGATGTTGACGGACCCTGAGCCAGTTGCCGTGTGAGTGACGATGATATCACCGTGATTTGCATTGATAATCAGATCATCACCGGCATCACCTCCAAGATCGATGGAGAGCATTGTCAGTTTCTGCAGCAGCTTGGAATTTGCTGCGGCGAAGCTGAGTCGCATGACATCGTTGACGCCGGCATTGCCACCAAGCGTCAGCGAGTCGATACCGTCGAGTACAAAGGTATCGACAACGGCAGAGTTGACCAGGACCTGAAGAGTTTCTTCGGCCACTCTCAATTCGATTTCGCTGGCAACCGGTGGAATCAGCACTGCCGGATGAGCTTCATCAACGATGATGGAGACGTCATTGCCGTCACCGGCATGGTACGAGATGCGGCCGGCGTAGGCTGTGCCGGCAAAACTGGCGGTGACCAGCGTACCGTCTTCAAGCCCGGCAAAACGGTTGGAAACCTCGTCGGTTCCATCATTCATGATAATGATGTATTCACCACCTGCTGCTGCAGCGAAGTTGGTGAAGTTCAGGCTGAGAGTTGCTCCTCCAAGATCAACTGTTCCGGTGACATTAGTGCGGTCATAGCCAGTTCCGGCGGTTGCTCCCGCGATATCCACCAGATACGTGCTACCGGCTGCAAGCACAAGATTGCCTGTATTCAGGATGCCGGGGCTGTTGCCCGGGGCAAGCACAGCACCGGTGTTCACCGCCACTGGTCCAAGGATGGTGCCAGATCCCCCGAGTTTTCCTGCGAGGACTTCAACCTGACTTTCCCCGGCAATGGTGCCATTGACGATCAAAGTGCCGGCTTCGAGAACCGTGCGTCCGGTGTAGGTATTCACCGCTCCGAGTTCCAGGACACCTTCACCGCGTTTGACAAGGCTGCCGGCTCCAGTCAGAGCTCCCGCCATCGTGGTGTTTGGGGCCACTTCGTTTCTGTTACTCTGGGCCTCGCCTTCCTGAGCTTCAGCAGGATCGACCTGCACGATGATGTCACCCGCGGTCAGTACGATTTCGGTATCCGAAGCAAACTGGTCACCACTTCCTGCCTGTTGTTCAAGTTTCAGTACGGTACCCTGCTGAAGCTCCAGTTTGGTGCCGGAAATAGAAGCCACAGAGCGACTGAGTTGGGAAAGAATTCCGGCAGCGTCCGGGCCATCGGCCAGAATATCTCCAGCCAGATTCCTGAGAATTGCACGGCGAGTAACCATGGACTGACCGCCGCGCATGGACAGTTTTTCACTGGCTGTGAAGGATTCATGCAGGTGCAGATAGTTTTTGGCATATAACTCGAGCAGCTTTGTGTTGGACGTTGACCAGCCGGAAGGAACTGACACCACGGCGAGGTTCCCGCCACGGGCAATTCCGTCGCCGTCTGTGTATCCCATGGATGAAATCGAGATGCGTTTGTCGGCCTTCAGGACAGACTGCACCAGCTCAGCTTCACCCAGGACAAGATTGCCACCGGCAGACACGATGAGTTCACCGTTTGGTCCGGTGGCTGCCCAGTTCAGCAATGCCTGGCTCTGCGCAAGTTCCCAGCCGGCGGTGATCGACAATCGGGTTTGAACGTTGGGGAAGCTGCCTTCCAGCAGACTAACGTTCTTTCCTGCGGTAAATTCCAGCGTGGAAATGGCAGCACCGCCTCGTGCTGTGATATCCGCGGCCATCGATAGATTTCCGGCTGTGGCCGTGAAGGCGTTTGAGCCGGAGGTCGCGACACTGCCGTCAAGCGTCAGATCGTCTGCGGCGGTCACTGTGACGCCAACCGCTGTGAGCGAGAAGGTGTTTTCGGGGATCAGGAAGGAATTTCGTGCGGTGGCCGTGACAGATCCGCCGGCGGTGTTCGCTCCACTCCATGTGATGTAGTCACCGGTCAGATTGATGGAGCCACCCGACGTAATCATCAGGGACTGTCCGGTTGCGGGGGCCAGCGTGAGAGAGTCGCCTGAAGACAATGTCACGGAAGCACCGGTGCCGGTTGCGGAAACGCGTTCCACATTCAGCGACCCTGCGGTGGTCAGCGAGACACCGGCCGGTGCCTGCAGTATTCCCGCCACAAGTCCGGGTGTCAGTTCACCAGAGCCATCGACATCGGTGAGCGTGATGGAACCAGTGGTCGAAACTGCCTGAAGCAGTCTGTTAATGGCCATGTTCAGGGTGCTGATACCGCTCCCGGCCTGCAGGGAGACCTGAGCTGCGACAAGATCAACGGCGGCATCGCCGCTGCCTTGTTGCCGGATGGTGCCGCCTGCGGTCACAAAAATATCACCAACGGCGGTCAGAGGGGCATCAGCGGCAAGGCCCCGTGCCGCGCGAATAGTGGCCGCTTCGCTGTCTGTGGACGCATAGTCACCCGCCGAGATGTAGTCGATGCTGACGTTGCCACCGGCGTTGATCTGCACGTTGTACCCACTGCTGGTGGAGAGCAGGCGGGCATCCAGCACAACCAGATCGCCTGGTGTATTGACGATCAGTGATCCTTCCAGCACATAGACCTGCCGCAGAATCAGCGTTTCAGAACCGGTATAGTTGATCACTACGTCACCAGGAGTGCGAGTGATGAGTGTGACGTCCGGTGAATCGATTTCGAAGGCCGCGGCAAGCTGCCCGGTCCATTGAATGGTATCAGCGGAAATGGTGGTGCCCGGGGTTCGGGAGATTTCCCCGACGTCGGACTGCACTTCGAGGCTTCCGCCGGCAGTAATGTTACCGAGCACAAGGTCGCCGATCAGTCCGGTGAGATTGACATCACCGGAAGAACCGCCAGCGGAGATATTCTGTGCTGTGATGGTATCCAGGCCAGTAACGGAGATCGCGCCGGAGGCGGTTGTCAGGCTGGCCAGTGTGACAGCTCCATTGGTTTGCAGAGAGATCGAGCCGGTACCGGTGGATGCGGCAGTGACCGTTCGCACGTCGAGAATGGCTTCGATGTTGTTTTTCACGGTGGCACTGAGTGAATCGGCAATGATCAGGCCACCGGAGTGAAGCAGAGAGCCTGCTGGTGCGGCAAGTGTGATGGGCCCGGCGGTGTAAATCGCCGCATTGGTCAGTACGAGATCTCCACCGAGCGATCCTGCCACCAGGTTTATTTCACTGCCCAGAGTTTCGATATCAGTCTGGAGATTCGTGATGACGCTGCCAATTCCGGACGGTCCGCGTCCTGCCCGGACGTCGATCAGGTGACCGGACGTCATCTGTGACTGCATCAGCACATCGCCACCGGACCAGAGGTAGACTTCATGACCGCCAAAGGCGTCGCTCTGCACGGTCAGGGTACTGCCGGCTTCCAGGCGAATGACACCGTTTTGCGTGGCGCTATCGCCGTCATCTGCGCGAAGAATGGCATCTGAGCGCATTTCGACGTTACGTTGACCGAAGACGTCAACAGTGAGTCCCGCACGCAGGTCGGCGACAGCGGCGAGTGAATTGAGGGCAGCACCCGGAGCGGCTTTACCATCGAGGATCACGTCCCGTCCGGCTCGCACCCGGATTTCGCTGTCCGGCTGCGAAGTACGTGTGAGCCCCACGAATGAGGCGTCCTGACCGACATCGATGCTGATGCTCTGACCAGCCCGCAGAGATTCATTGGCGAATGTCGCTGATGGAAGTCCGGAATGAGTCTGCTCGATGCGTTCGGTCACCAGAATCGTCTGTTGCTGAATGATGTTTTCTGTCTTCCAGAGGGTGTGAGTTTCCTGAGTTGTGACTGGCACGGTTTTTGTGACCACGGCGTAATTGGGCACGGTGCCGAAAACGTCTTCTTCCTTTGTGACCCACTCAAAGAAGTATTGATCGCGGGAGTCGGTGATGGTGTGCCACTGCCCGGTCCATTTGACGTCGTAGTCGTAGTAGGTTTCGTAGAACTTGCGAAACACGTGATAGGCAT
>JALQWE010000344.1:4596-4845 GCA_023258825.1 Planctomycetaceae bacterium
CAGCCTGTCAAGCAGTATGGTGAACCAACTCCTTTCTCCCACTCGCCGATAACGCCGGAGTACTCCTGACCGAGGTAGTCGCTCAGGCTAAGCCCCCGGGACTCGACTTGTCCTGCGGAGTTGTATCCGGGATCTGAATGTGAGAACCTCGACCAACCCGGTCGCCAGTCGAAACTGGATGGTGGCGATCTCCAGCCACCGCTGCTCTCTACCAATCCCTCACGTCTGAAAACTGTGAAGTTTATCAGT
>JALQWE010000345.1 GCA_023258825.1 Planctomycetaceae bacterium
ATTCGACATGGCGCGAAACACGATTGGTATCGCAATCCGGACACCGGTGTCTCACAACCTGTACCTCGCCATCGAGAAATCAAAGAGCAACTTGCCCGTCATATCATTCGATTGCTGAGCGTGAAGCCTGAGGACTCAGACAGTGCTTCCAATGGCCAGCAGGAAGGTTCGTAATACGGGCAAACTCAAGGGGCAAATAGCACCAGCAACGCGGGCCACGCCACCGTCGATTCTCGCATGGGTGTCGAAGCAGAGCAAAGTCACAAACCACAGATGAACACCTACCCACACAGATAAATCTTGCGACTCAATCTTTCGCAAAAACATCTGTGTTTATCCGTGTCCATCCGTGGTTGAAAACCGAAGCTCACCCACCTGCCACTTCCCACCAAACGCTAATTCCAAGCGAAGTCACAAACCACAGATCAACACCGATCCACACAGATAAATCTTGCGACTCAATCCCTCGCAAAACATCTGCGTTCATCCGTGTCCATCCATGGTGAAAAAAGCTGGCTCCAGCTGGCCCAACAGACAGTGCCAGCGTGCCAGGTTTCGCAAACCGGGGTGCTCCATCGCAGTTTTTTTCCGGGACCGTATGATGCCTCGTCCCGGGCGCACGCCCCCAGCTCCCACGTCCACACAATTCTCAGGAGTGTCACTGTGCCACGCGTTCTGATCACCCCCAGCGAAATGCTGCATCAGCAGACACCCGGTCGCCAATTGCTGGAACAGGCAGGCTTCGAAGTCGTCTTTCCTCCTCGAGGCATCGATCTTTACGACGAGGACCGCCTGATTCATCATCTTCCAGGGATCGATGCCATGCTGGCTGGCATGGAACCGCTCAGCAGACGAGTGCTTGAAGCCAGCCAGTTGCGGGCTGTAGCCCGCTTTGGCGTGGGCTATGATGCTGTGGATGTCACTGCCGCACGACAACTGGGGATCGCTGTGGCGATCACGCCCGGCGTCAATCAGGTGTCCGCGGCCGAACACACGATGGCTCTGCTGCTGGCCGTCTTCCGACAGATTCTGCCCCGCGATGCCACTGTCCGCAACGGTTCGTGGCAACGTCCCTGGTTCCCCCGACTGGCTGGAAAAACGCTGGGGCTGATCGGACTGGGACGGATTGGCCGTGAAGTCGTTCCCCGCGCTCAGGCATTCGGCCTGCAGGTCATTGCCTTCGACCCGTTTGCAGACGCTGACTTCGCCCGCAGGTCTGGTGTCACTCTGCTGCCACTGCAGGATGTTCTTCGCCAGTCTGAGATCCTCAGCCTGCATCTGCCCTGCACCGAAGCCTCCAGAAAAATGATCAATCAGGAATCCCTTGCGACCATGCGCGATGGTGCTGTGCTGATCAATACAGCACGCGGTGGACTGGTGGATGAACCGGCCCTTGTCAATGCCCTGAAGTCCGGAAAACTCCGAGCCGCCGGACTGGATGCCTTCGATGTCGAACCCCCCAGCCCTGACAACCCGCTGCTGCAACTGCCGAATGTTGTCCTCACACCGCATACCGCCGGACTGGATGATGACTCCGTTGCCGGTATGGGGACACGAGCCTCAGAGTGGCTGGTCAAACTGTATCAGGGCGGCACAGTTCCTGCCGACAGCCTCGTGTCTCCTGAATCGCTGGCTGGCTGGGCGTGGTGATCTGTCGGGGTCAACGAAAAGCTCGTCAGACCCCGGCAGCGGGATTGAATTCGGCAACCCAGGATCCTGGTGCTGTTTCCCCATGTCGATTTTCAGCAACGGCGGGCTGTGTGTTGATCGCCCCGTGCCTGACGCGAGACATTTTCTGTAGAATTCGATACTCTTTTCCCCCGCGCCAATGATCCTGGCGTCAACTCCAGAGGTTCCACCACAGTTCTTTTGCAGGACTTGCCCTTATGACAGTGTCTCGTACTTCCACGCGGCGTCACTTCCTTCAAAGTCTCGGCGCTGTCGGTGCAGCCGCCGTATTCTGCCCCTCCATGAATCGGGCCGTGGGCTATCAGTCTCCCAACGAGCGACCGGTCTTTGCAACCATCGGTTTGAGAAACCAGGGCTGGACCATCACCAGCAAATCCTTCCGCTTCGCGGATTTTGCGGCACTGGCCGATGTCGATGAAAATGTGCTGGGCGTCCACGTAGAAAACACAAAGAATGGTCAGGGACGTCAGCCTGACGCGTACAAGGATTATCGAAAAATCCTCGATCGCAAAGACATCGACGCGGTGATGATTGCGACACCGGATCACTGGCACACAAAAATCGCCGTTGAAGCCATGTATGCCGGTAAGGATGTGTACTGTGAAAAGCCACTGACACTCACCATCGACGAAGGCAAGCTGATCGAAAAAGTGGTGAAAGAGACCGGGCGTGTCTTTCAGGTCGGGACCATGCAGCGGACCGAATCTGACCAGCGTTTTCTGCAGGCCATTGCACTGGTCAGGCAGGGACGCATCGGAACCGTACAGCGCGTGACCTGTGGCATCAACGGCATGGAAGCATCCCCGGTGATTCCCGTCGCTCCGGTTCCCAAAGGCCTGGACTGGGACCTGTGGCTGGGGCCGGCCCCGAAAGTCGACTACCGTGCGCTGCCCGAAATGCGCACCGGTTACGGTGGCGGCGTCCCGCTATTCAGCAACTGCCATTATGCGTTCCGCAACTGGCATGAATACTCTGGTGGAAAACTGACCGACTGGGGAGCTCACCATGTGGATATCGCGTGCTGGGCACTTGGCGCAACAGAAACCGGTCCTTCAAAAATCACGCCTCTCGAGTTTCAGTTGCCAGTCGCGTATAAGGACGGACATCCGACCGTTCAGGATCAGTACAACGCCGCGACCAGCTTCAAAATTCGGGCCGCGATGCCCAACAATGTCGAAATGATCATCACCAGCGAAGGGGATAACGGCATCCTGTTCGAAGGCACTGAAGGACGCTTCTTCGTAAACCGCGGCAAGATCGCCGGCAAGCCTGTGGAAGATCTGAAGGACAAACCGCTGCCCGAAGGAGCCATCGAAGAGATTTATGGTGGCAAGGTCAGCGAGAACCACACGGCGAACTTCACGGATGCGATGAAATCCCGGAAGCAGCCCATTTCTGATGTGTGGTCGCACAACCGCATGCTGGAAATCTGTCACCTGTCCAACATCGCCATGCGTCTGAATCGCGAGCTGCAGTGGAATCCTCAGACCCGCGAAATCGTTGGCGATGCACAAGCCAATGCCTTCCTGACGCGCGAAAGTCGCAAGGGTTTCGAGATCAATATGTGACTCGCCCGGCCGGCCGCATCGGTCAGGCAGGAACATCGCTGTACTGAACACACAGGGGACGCAGGTCATCGACCGCGTCCCCTGTGTCTTTCATGCCCTCAATCGTCAGTCCCGGCTCCGCTGCGGCACTGCCTCAGGTCACATCCTCTCCGGCGTTCTCGGGATCTTTAGGCGGCAGCAGCTCGGGCTCCGGTGGCAACTGACGACGACGATTTCCGGACACCTCTTTGTTGCCGGCGCGCGACTTCAACCGCCCCTCCTGCTGCAGAGATCGTCGCAGCAGATATTCGATCTGTGAGTTCAGACTGCGCATCTCATCCTCAGACCACCGCCGCAATGCGGCCAGCACCTCCGGATCAAGTCGCAGCAAAAAACTATCCCGTGATGCCACGATTGCCATCCTCTCAGGATTCAGAGCTCAGGAGCTGTCACCGGCAAACCCTGGTGATCAACGCTGCTGTGTCCAGACTCAGTGATGCAACGTGCCGGTATTCACCACCGGCTGCGCGTGACGATCACTGCACAGCACAACCAGCAGGTTGGAAACCATCGCTGCTTTTCGCTCGTCATCCAGATCGACAATGTTATCCTGCTTCAGGTGGTCCAGCGCCATTCGCACCATCCCCACCGCGCCCTCGACGATTTTCGCTCGAGCCGCCACGACGGCTGAGGCCTGCTGACGCTGCAGCATCGCAGCCGCAATCTCCGCAGCATAGGCCAGATAACTGATCCGCGCTTCAAGCACTTCGACACCCGCCTGATCCAGTCGCTCCTGAATGTCCAGACGCAGCTGACGACAAATCTCCTCCGTACTGCCCCGCAATGACGTCTCATGATCCTCACTGTCATAGGGATATCGAGTCGCCAGGGAACGCAGTGCCGCTTCACTCTGAACGGCCACAAAATCCTCGTAGTCCTCGACCTGAAACGACGCCTCGGCCGTATTCACCACACGCCAGACCACCACCGCGGAAATCTCCACAGGATTTCCGTTCCGGTCGTTCACCTTGGAAGGACGACCATGCGTGCGCCCCTTCTCCTGAGTCACCTTGCCCGCCGCGTCCTTGATCTCCGGGGTCCGCGAAGATCCCGTTTCAAAGTTACGAATCCTTAACGAAATCAATCGCTTGCTGTAGAACGGATTCACCCAGAAAAAGCCGGACTGACGCCCCGTGCCACGGTACGAACCAAACAACGTGAACACCCGCGCCTGATTCGGACCAATCGCGACGCACCCAAACAGTCCGACAAACCCCGTCAGACCGGAAACAATTGCCACCACCACGCACAAACCACGCAGCGCAGTCACTTGTGACAGCACCCCGGAAACCTGCAATGCCTCTGTGACAGGCACCATACCGATCAGCAGAATCGGAGCCAGAAGACACAACCCCAGTGAAATCACAAGGCCGATCCACCCCGAAATCGGCGTCACAAACTTCTCCGCGATACGCGCGTCCATCAGCACAACTCCCGCAAAAAAACAGTCCCTCAGAACTGAATCCGCAATCGCCTCCACAACCTCGAAATTCGACAACAATCTGAGCAAAACAGC
>JALQWE010000346.1 GCA_023258825.1 Planctomycetaceae bacterium
CGGCGGTTGAGGTCGTACTTTCGGAAGACAGAACGGCAGCGGTCATTCGCCTGCAGGCGATGGGCAGCGGAACGTTTCAGTTGGTGGCCACGGACGATCTGCAGCTGCAGAACGCGGAAGACACCCTGCGCAGACTCACCGTTACCCTCGATACTCCGCCGAAGCTGACTGTTAGCGGGCTCGCTGATGGTCTGGATGTGCGGCCGGACGACGTTGTCCCTCTGAACTGCAGCGTGACCGATGATGTGGGAGTTGGTGGACTTGAAGTTCATTTTCGGAAGAACGAAGAGGCTATTCGCGTGCAGCCGGCAGTCCCGATGCAGCGCGGTGCCACGAACATCGTCCACGATTTTCGAATCGACCTGAAAGCACTCGCACTGAAGACTGGTGATCGGGTGGAATTTCGGGTGCGGGCAGACGATGAGCGGCCGGTGCCCGGACCGAATCGTGTCTGGGCTGGACCATGGGTGCTGCGAATTTCTGACAACGCAGAACCACTTGGTCAGAAAGCCCTGCGCGAGGCGGATCAGCAACTGGTGGATGCGCTCCGAAAGATGGCGGAGCAGATTGGTCAGGATTCAGTGCGAGCGATTCAGCTTCGTGAAACAGCGCAGCGTGACTGGAAGCCGGAAGCTCGCGACGAGGTCCGAGCGCTCAGTGAACAGGAACAAACGCGGGGAAATGAACTGCAGCAGCTGGCTGAGCAGGCGGGGCAGCATCCTCTGATGCAGAAGCCTGCAGCCCGTCTGGCCGCATTGTCACAGCAGCTGCGTGAACGCGTTCCGGAAAAACTTGATCAGGCTGCGATTGCAGAAAAAGACCCGGCGGCTCAGAAACTTCAGGACTCCGCCAATGAACTCAATCAGATCCGTGACGAAGTCAATCGGGCGACGGATGAAATTCAGAAAGCTGCAGCACTCGAACAGGAACTGGCAGAACTGAATCGGCTTGCCCTCGACGCCGAAAAACTGGCCGAGGATGCTGACAACCTGCGACAGCAACGTGCCGAGGGACAGCCTGAAGCCGGGCAGTCTCAGGAAGACTTTCAGCAGCAACTGCGGCAGGAGCAAAGTCGTCTGCAAACGGATCAGCAGGAACTCAGCCAGGATCTCGACAGCCTGCTGCAGCGTCGAGCAGAACTGCTCCAGGCAGCTCGCGAAGCCCAATGGAATCAGGCGGCAGACATGGCCCGTGAACTGCAGAATCTCGCTCAGCAACAGCAGCAACTGGCCGAAGGCATCGGCGAAGAAGCTCGGGATGCCGCGCGTGATTCTGAGGCTCTGGCGAATGAACTACAGCAGGCACAACAGCAGCTGCAGCAACTGGCGCAGCAGGTGGAGCAGCACGCCAGTGATGTGAAGAAGCCGGAAGCGCAGCCGCTGGAGGAAGCCGTTCGCGACTTGCGACAGGGTAACCTTGCCAAACCACAAGCCGCGATCACGTCGTCCCAACAGGCTCTGCAGTCCGCTGTTGAACAGCTGGCACAGCCGGTCGCACCCAAACCACAGGATCCGGCTCGCCCCGCGGATGACAGCAGCAAAGCGGCCGAACAGCGGGCGCTTGACGAACAGAACTCGCGACGGCAGCAACTTGGGCAACAGGGGCAGGACACCCTTCAGAAGCTGGCGAGCATTTCTGAGCGACTGCAGCAATTGGCGCAGAATCGTGGCACCCAACGCCAGCCGTCCGGTGCGCCGGACGACATGGACACACCTCCGGGCGATGCTGCAAAGGCACCCGTGGCCGCAGAACCGTCGACAACGGCACCCACAGAACCGGCTGCCGATACGAATCAGCCAGGCAAAGAAGAAAATCAGCCCGCGGTCCCGTCGGAGGAGGTGGCACAGGCACAGCGAGCCGCCGGGAATTTACTGGAACAGCTGCAGCAGTTGGCTGACGCGGCACGCGAACAGACGCAGCAACTGAAAAGCAATCCGCAGCTGGCGAATGGGCCTGGCAATAATGCCGATCAGGCCGCGACGCGTGCGGAAGAAGCCCAGCGACACGCCAAAGCGGGCCAGTTTCAAAAGGCGGCAGAACGCCTGCGCAACGCCGCCAGCGAATCGTCCCAGGCAGCCGACCAGCTGACGACCCCGGAAACTCAGGATCGCCAGTTACAACTGCAGCGGCAGCGTGATGACTTCAATCGTCTCGCTGATTCGCTCCGACAGCTCCAGGACAACAGCGCCGCTCAGCTGTCGGCGCAACAGCAGGCCCAGGAACAGGTGGCGGAGCAGGCCCGGCAGATACCGGACCGACTCAGAGAGCTGGCTGATCGTTTGCAGAGCCCGGCGCTGGGACTGCAGAACCAGGCTCAGCCATCCCGGGAAGCCGCTGAAGCCACGGGAAAAGGGGCTGAGAGCGGGGAGCAAACCTCCGGCAATCTGCAGCAGACTCAGTTCCAACAGGCCACCCAGACCGCGCAGGAGGCCGCCGGACAGCTGAATCGGGCGGCACAACTGGCACAGCAGGCTTCCCAGGGGGCCAGAGATCCCGGCAATCTTGTACCCACGGATGTTGGCGAGAGTGTGGGTGAGGCCCTGCAGAGCCTTCGCGAGGCGGCGGAGTTGATGAACGAGGAATCGGCGCAGCCATCGCCCGGTGCTCAGGGGGAACACGGGGAAGCAGGCGAACCGTCCGCGAACCCCCAGTCCTCTGACAACGCAACGCCCGGCCCCGGTGCGGAACAAAACACGGCTGGACAGCAACCACAGGGACAGACGCCCACGGATAGTTCATCAACACCGAATGGCGACCCGAGTGCCTCGTCGTCCGATGAGGCCGGCGAATCAAAATCGGGCCAGTCGCAGGGGGCAAAGAAACCCGGCTCGGGGACTTCGCAGGAACAGGGCTCAGCAGGATCCCCCGGTCAATTGGCGAAGGCCGCGAGATCTTTGAAAAATGCTGCGAAAGGTGCCTTGCCCAGTCAGTTTTCGCCAGGGCAGCTGAGTTCGGACAGCAGCCAGGCATCCAGTGATTCGAAATCCGCCGGGAATCCTGCCGGATTCGATGGTTTCGACCCGGCTGCGACGCTAAAGAAGGGGCAGCGGCGGCAGTGGGGACAACTGCAGGACCAGCTGGACAATGACGTCCAGGACGGGGGACGCGAGATTCTCGATCAGGAATACTCGGAAATGATTCGCCGCTATCGCCGGGACCTCGCCCGCACTCGTCAGAAAAATGACAACGGAAAGACAACTCAGCAACCGTGAAGACTCTCCCGGATTCGCAGAACACCCCCCTTCCGATCCTCGATGCCGTCGCGCCGGCTGTGACCGCAGCCCCGGTGCAGCGCGCAGTGCTGGAGCTGTCCTTTCAGGAGCTGCAGGATTGGCTCAGGGAACGTGGATATCCGACCTTCCGGACTCAGCAGATTCGACGCTGGCTGATTCAGCGCAGGATCACGTCGTTTGAACAGATGAGCGATCTTCCGGCGGCATTGCGGCAACAGTTGCACGAACAGTTTCGCTTCTGTTCGTTTCAGACCGTCGGTCATCAGGTCGCCAGTGACCGCACCGAAAAACTGCTGTTGCGTCTGCAGGATGGCGAGCTGGTCGAATGCGTGCTGATGCGGGATCCCGGACGACGCACTGTCTGCATCAGCACCCAGGTGGGCTGCGCGATGGGCTGCGTATTCTGCGCCAGTGGACTTCGCGGAGTGAAGCGCAACCTGACTCCGGCCGAAATCTTTGAACAGGTTCTGGTGCTGCATCGACTGATGGCCGATGACGAGAAAATCACCAATGTGGTCGTCATGGGAATCGGTGAACCCCTGGCAAACTATCGGTCACTGATGGCCGCCCTGGAACTCCTGACAGCGGAAGACGGGTTTGGTCTGGGGGCCCGACGGATCACGGTGTCGACCGTCGGTCTTCCCGAGAAGATTCGTGAATTTGCCAGGTCCGGTCAGCAGTACAATCTGGCGGTCTCACTGCACGCCCCCAATGATGCGCTGCGAACAGAGATCGTACCGGTCAACAGGAACATCGGAATTCAGGAAATCCTGGATGCTGCTGAAGAATATCACCAGCACACCGGACGCCGTATTTCCTGGGAATATGTGCTGCTGTCGGGAATCAATGACCAGCCCCGGCATGCGGAAGAGCTGGCCACGTTGCTGCGGGGACGGACAGCGCATGTCAATCTGATTCCGATGAATGGCGTCAGTGAACTGGTGATGACGGCTCCGCGTGAACCGCAAACGCAGCAGTTTCTGGAGATTCTTGTCCGACGTGGCATTCCGGCCACCGTGCGGAAACGTAAAGGGGCGGATATTGACGCCGCCTGTGGCCAGCTGCGACTCAATCGCGAAGACAGCAAAAGCACCTGAGCGTGAAGCCCGGCTCTATGCCTGTATACTGGCTGAGGGCTCAGGGGTTGTGCGGCGACAGCAGGATTCGGATGAGGAAGTCGTTGCCGTCCGCGTACTGCGTGGATTGCGAGACGCCCGGGACCACCAGATGGCAATCGTGTCCGATCGCTCGAGCTGCGTCCTGCATTCGAATTCCGTGAATCGGGTGATGAATTCCGTGTCCTGCATTGCGGGCAGGCAAATCTGTTTCTGCGCTGCAGGTCATGAACAACGGGGGATCTTTTGCATCCAGATGGTTGATGGGTGAGAATTCCCGATAGAGCCTTCGATAACGTTCGGGCGATTGCAGGACCGGCGCGAGTGATTGCTCACCCACGGCGTGGGCCAGCATCGGATGCTCAAAGACGGCTGGTCCCATCCACTCCTGAAGCACCTCGGGATCAATGGAGGTTTGGCCCACGTTGACTGAAGCGGCACAGACACGAGTC
>JALQWE010000347.1 GCA_023258825.1 Planctomycetaceae bacterium
GATTCGGAAAGAGTCGCCAGTTGCAACGCCTTCAACTCCCGTGCACGGAGTAGTTGCGGATCGTTATCCGGCAGTTGATCCAGCCGTTCCAGGGCTCTGCCGTAGTCACCTGCCGACTCGTGATCGGCGATCTGGCGTATCAGTAGGGCGGGATCCTCTGGGATCCATTGCGTCAGCAAATCGAGCCCTGCTGTGTGCGTTTCCGGATGCATGCGTGGATCTGAGACCACCATCCAGGCGAGCACTGCCGGAACCTTTTCGTCCGCAGGTCTTCCAGCCAGCCCTGCCTTCCAGCCCTCACTCCAGTCCGCTCGACTGTCATTCCACTGACGAACTGTTGTGGCAAGTTGTTGGAGCAATAGGCTGTCCGCCGAAGTCAGGAACTGCGTCCCCGGGCCTGCAGCAGGCGGCTGCGGGCGATTGGAAGTTGTTGACAGCAGAGACATTGGAAGCTGGGCTGGAGCCGGTCGTGCTCTCCATTCGTTTGATTCTGCAGCTCGTAACCGAACCCACCAATTCAGTGTCTCGGTGACCGCCTCCGCAGTCAGGGCAGGTGCTGCGGTGGCAAGGATGTCTGCGACAAGTGCGATGTGGGATTCCTGCCACTGTGAAGAACCGTCGGCAGAGCCTGTCGGTGGCATGTGGTCATTGGATAAGGCCGACAGGACGTCTGGAAGTAATGGCTGGGGTTGCTTGGTTGTCCGGGCGAAGTCGGCTGCCAGTCGCAGCGCAAGCAGACCGTCCGAGGCCTTTTCGGGTGAGTCACGCAGTTGGATTGTGAACGTGGTCAGGATCTGTTGCAGTTCTGCAGGTCCGGCAAGGCACGCGTTCACGATCGCCTGACTCACCCTCCGCAGATCCTCTGCGGAGAGTTGTTCCGCAATCGCTGCATAGCTCTCAAGGACCACTGTGAATTCCGATTCTGTGAGCGGTGCTGCGACAAACGAAGCCGGCTGCGGTCCCGTTGTGGCCGTTGTCGCTTCGGAATTCTGCGAGTCAGTGGGGACGGCACCGAAGAGACAAACGACGTCTGCCAGTACAGCGGCAGCACCATTCGGATGTCCGCTTCTGGACAGTCGTAGCGAATCCGCCATGTTGGTCCATGACTTGCCATGTCCGCTGCTCCAGAGGCGTTGCAGCATCCAGAGATCCCACGCCGCTGTGGCACTCTGCTCGGCGGCCCGCTGAAATTCGTTATACAGGGCGTCGAACTGACCTCGCTGTGCCGCGTCCTCGCCAAGTGCAAGTAAGGCCACCATGACGATCGACAACGGTTGTTCCACACATCTCTGCAGTTCGAGAACAGACAGCTTGTCCGTTGCAAGCAAAATCCGGTTCGATTCAGCAAACTGCTGCTCCCACCAATGAAAATCGTGGATTTCTATTGCTTCGGGCGCAGGATTCTGTAAGCCGCGAACCGCGTTTGGCTGGCTGGTGATGTCGCCGACAGCGGCCTGTGGGCGAGATGTCGTCTGCAGCAGCCTGCGAAATACCAGTACGGACTCCTGGCGGGACGATTGACGCCACAGACCGATGGCCAGACGACCGAGTTGTCCGGGCTCCTCTGAATCCTGTACTGAAAGTTGCCGGAGGATCGCCAGTGCTGCGGGTATTGAGCCGTCCGCCAGTAGCTGATCGGCCCGCCGCAGTAACTCTTCCCGGCTCCAGCGACTTGAGAGCGCGTTTGCTGACAACTCCTGTGCGCCGCTGGCGACTGCCTGCAGCAGCAGTTCCTCGGCTTGAGTTCGCAGGGTTTCCGGCAGTTGATCCGGCCGAATTCGGGACAGCACCTGTTGGGCGCCCTTGACGTCGTTTTCTGCGAGGCAAAGTTCCGCCAGTCGCAGGCTATCTTCTGGTTGTGCTTCTGTCGAATTCTGCAATTGTTCAAGGGCTCGACGTGCGTTTGCCGAATCTCCAAGTGCCATCCACGCCGCACTGAGGCAGCGTGTCAGACGTCCGGAATCGCCTTCACTCGCCAGCAGCAGTTCGAGCCTTGTGAGCAACTCAGAACTACGGCCGGACTGTTGCAGCAGTTCGGCGAGGACAGGAATGACACCGAGGTACATTTCGTCGTCGTCCAGACGGCGTTCCAGCAGTTGCCAGCAGTACTCCTCTGCCGACTCACGTTGCCGCGCGTCCACCAGTGCTTTGAGATAGTTCAGGCAGACTTCGGGATCATCAGGACTGGCCGCAGCGGTGCGTTTCAGAATTCGCAGGGCTTCGGGGGCCTTTCCTGCCTGCATCAGCAAACGGGAACTGAAGGTGGCCACCTCGACGGAATTGTCTGCCATAGCCGCCAGCTTTTGTGCCGCATTCGCAGCTTCGGGCAGATGTCCCAGCTCCAGTTCCAGCTCGGCCAGGGTCTGCAGATGCACCAGTCGGGAACGCGGATCAAGACGCAGCAGCAACTGCGTCAGGCGAACCGTGTCGGCTAACCGTCCACTGGCACGATACAGGCTGGACATCAATCGTAAAGCCCGAACAGACTCCGGGGCCAGTTTGACAGCCTGTTCGGCGGCCTGAACAGCGTCAGCCAGGCGTTCAGCCGCCTGACACAGTGTGGCCAGCTGCAGCCAGCGTTCGACCGTTGGTGGCTCGATTCCGTCGGAGTTGTCCGACGGTGGTGCGAAGAGCTCACGCTGCAGTACGTCGATACGCTGCGACAGTTGCCCGGAGTTCTGCAGCACGCGGGCCTGCATCTGAAGAATACGTTCCGCCTCCTCTTCCGAGGCACTCAGGGATTCGGCCTGCTCCAGCAGCTGCAGACTCTGCTCAGAAAAAGGTCGGGAGGCCCCTTCCTGATAGTCGGCCATCAGCTGAGCGAGGCGGAGAAGTTCTTCAAAGTCAGGGTCCAGCGTACAGGCCTGCTGGAAGGTTGTGATGGCTTCGCGAGTCTGTCCGAATCGATGCAGTATCGTGCCCAGTGTTCGCAGCAGGTCTGGACGCTGTGGGCGGCCTTGAGCAATGGCCCGCCACACCTGCAGCGCGTCGTCTGTCCGTCGCAGCGTTAACAGGTATTCACCGTACTGTTCGCGAGTCACCACGTCGCCGGGGTTCAGGCGGAGTGCTGCGTCATACAGAGCGATCACTTCGTCCGGTGCCGCTGTCGAGCGGAGCCGCAGCGCTGTCTGACGCAGCAGCACAGGATCGTCCATCTGGCCCTGCAGTTGCTTCTTCCAGATGTTCGTCGCCAGCTGTCTCTGCTGTTCTGGAGAAACCGAACTGAGTTTCAGGCAAAGTCCGGCCCAGTCATCAAAATCGTCCGGCTGCAGGAGTGACTGCTGTTCCATGGATTCGTAAATGACGATGGCAGCTTCCTGCTGCCCCTGATCACGCAAATGACGGATTAATGCCCGCAGAAGCCTGACGCTGGAAGGAGCTTTCGCGAGGGCCTCACGCAGCCTGCGTTCTGCCTCCTGCGGTTGGCCAGTCTGAGTCAGCAATGCCGCCAGGTTGATCAGGGAATCGAGATCGTCCGGATTTTCGTCCAGTCGCTTCTGCAGCCAGATCACCAGCCCGGGCAGATCTCCGGAGCGGCGAAATCCAGCGTCGATGCGCTCCCGAATCCGACGTGCCTGAGGGCTATCCGGCGCGAGAGTGCTGAGCAGCGTCTGGAAATCTCGAAGTGCGGCGTCCGACTGCCCGACCTGTTGTTTAAGGTCGGCGGCCATGATGCCGAATTGCGTGGCTTTCCATGGATCACTGTGAGTGCCGGATAATTCTTCGAAACGTCGAATAGCCTCGGGAATATCACCTGCTGAATGAACGAGGCCGACAATCTGTTCCGCCACACGTTCATTCGGGCCAACCTGTTTTTCGATCTCCTGCCACAATATTGAGATTTCCTCTGCTCTGCCCGCCCGACGCAGCGCGAGTGACAGCTCCCTGGCGATGGGAAGCAGATCGGGCGCGGCCGGCTGCAATGCAAGTGCCTGCTGCAGGTGCTCTACCGCAGTATCGGCGTCATTCTGTTTCAGGCAGATTTGTCCAAGGAGCCATCGCATGACAGGGTCGTTCGGCCGCAGCACTGTGGCCTCTTGCAGAGCCTCGCGGGCCTGTTGATCATGCCCCAGAAAGCTTTCCGTCATTCCCAGTATGGCTGCTGCGGACGTATCGCCTGGTCGAGCCTGAGCAGCGACGAGTTCGGCGAGGAACTGAGGGAACGAATCCTGCTCTTCGTGAAACTGCAGAACACGATCGAGTGCAGCACCGGGGCGGGGTTGACGTTTGAGCAACTGCAGCGATCGCGTGTACAGAGCCTGTTCCCGTGGGCGGGCCGTCCCCGATGTTGCCTCCTGCGTCTGCGAGGAGCTTTCAGTTGGTGACGTACCGGGGACGTCTTCGTCAGTGGCCAGCACTGGGCCGAGGCCAGTTGCAAGGCAAGCCAGCGTTCCCACCAGCAGCCAGCAGAGGCCCGTGATTGATGATGAACGTTCGTACAACATGAGAACTCTGTTTCAACTGTGAGCACATCGACATTGGAAGGCGACCGCCGATGGCACCTGACACAGACAGGTTTCGCGGTTCCGGAGCATGCATCCGGGCCGCGAGCACTTATCCAGGCTGTCCCGATGGAACAGCGTCTTTCAGGTATTCGTCGAGCAACGTCTTCAGACGCCGGACAACGTCGGGGTGTTCCCTGGCCACGTTTTGGCGTTCTTCGGGATCGGTGCTGAGATTGTACAGTTCAGGCTCGCCTGCGGTTTGCAGAGCCTGCCGGCGATTGTTCTTTTTGGCGGCGGCGCCGCGTTTTCCTGAAGACGCAGCATCGGCTGCTACCGATTCCGGTAAC
>JALQWE010000348.1 GCA_023258825.1 Planctomycetaceae bacterium
GCCCGTACCTGGACGGCTGCGGATCACGGTGTCGCGTTGGTTTATCCCAATCCCCTCAATCGGTCTCGCTACGTAGTGATCAATTCCGGTCACACGTTTCATGAAAAGGATTTTCAGTCGTCGAACGCATGGCTGTTTCCGCGACTGGGGGATATCGCCGTCCAGCAGGTGTCGAAGTCCGCAGATGGTCCCATTTCGGCAATGACGGAATGGTCCGAGATCTTCAATGCGGCGTGGCAACTGGATGTGGGCAGCGAAGCGGAAAAGGGGCAGTAGGTCATCGGTGATCAGGATGCGGCCAGGCAGGGCACTGGTGGTAGCTTTGCCTGGGGAATCAGCCGCGTGCAAGGCATGGGGCGTGCAATCCTGCGAAGGCGACACCACAGCAGGATACGTTCTTCAGAAGCGCCGTGTGCTTGGTTTCGCAGCGGTCTGGTCCGTCTGGATTGCCCTGCGAAAGTCCCTGAGACTCATTTTGTTTCAGCGAAACACGAGCATTTTCTGGTTCAACATCGATTCGATCTCCCGGTACGCCGCAGTTGAAAGTTCTCCGGATCGCAGGCTCTGAGGGTGGAAAAGAATTCCCCGAATTGAGAGTGTGCGGTAGGATGTGCAGCAGTAGCTTCTGATCCTTCGGTGTGGTCAGGGGCGCACATGGCTGGGCTGCCCTGTTTCATAGAGGGGCAGGTTGACTTCTGCTGGCGGTCTGGTGAGACCGTAGCGGGGTGGAGGACATGATGAAGAATCAGAGAAACCTGCAACTGGCAGTTCTGGGATTGGTTGGGATTTTTTCGCTGATTCCTGCGGATCAGAGTCTGCTGGCTCAGACTGTGTGTCTGCCGCTGCCACGACTTCTGTCGACCATGCCGATGGGAGGGCAGGCAGGGACGCAATTTGAGATCACGGTGACGGGAGAGAATCTGGATGATGGCGGGGAGTTGTTGTTTTCAACTCCCGGGCTGACAGCTGTCCGCCGGATGCAGGCTGATGGTCAGCCGGAACCTGGTCGTTATGTTGTGACAGTGGCCGCGGACTGTCCGCCCGGGCTGTACGAAACGCGGATGATGACTCGTCTCGGGATTTCCTCCGCCCGGATTTTTTCGGTGGGGGCGCTGCAGGAAGTGACTCAGACTGCGGGCAACACATCCGTGGCCGCAGCGATGCCGCTGCAGATGGATACCGTCTGCAACTCTGTCATGTCTGCGCGCAGTATTGACTACTATTCGTTTGACGCGGAGATGGGGCAGCGATGTTTTGTGCACTGTGCGGCCAAAGGAATTGATTCCAAGCTGGACGCGGTGCTGGTTGTGGCCAATGCAGCCGGGCAGGACCTGCTGGTGGAGCGTCAGGGGGGTGTTCTGGATTTCACAGCGCCGTCTGCCGGACGATACATCGTGAAAGTTCACGAGCTCACGTACAAGGGCGGGCCGGGTTACTTCTATCGGCTTTCGCTGCAGCGTGCATCACAGGACGCCCCGGTTCCGGTATTTGCCTCCACGCGTACTGTCAGCTCGTTTTCCTGGCCGCCGCAGGGGCTTGCTGAATCCGCGGCTGCGTTGGAGCAGGAGCCGAATAATTCGGGGGAACAGGCCAACAGAATCAGTTTGCCATGTGATCTTGCAGGCGCGTTTGCCACGGCTGCGGATGTGGATACGTACGAGTTCACGGCGTCGAAGGGCGACGTCTGGTGGATTGAAGTCGCTTCGGAACGTCTTGGGCGTCCGACGGACCCGTCGGTTGTGATTCAGCAGGTGACAGGTGAACCGGGCCAGGAGGTTGTGACGGACCTTGTGGAGTTGACGGACATTCCCAGTCCCATGAAGCCGTCCAGCAACGGTTATGCTTATGACGGGCCGCCTTATGATGGCGGTTCGGCGGATCTCATTGGCAAGTTGGAGATTCCGCAGGATGGCCGGTATCGTCTGCAGGTCACAGACCTGTTTGGAGGAACTCGTACGGATGCACGCAACATCTACCGCCTGATCGTGCGACGTGCTGCGCCGGATTTTGCGGTTTGTGCCTGGGGCTTGCACATGGAACTGCGCAATGGTGATCGCAATGCGTTGTCCAAACCTCTTGCCTTGCGTGGCGGTGTCACAACAGCTCTGGAAGTGGTTGCCGTCAGACGGGATGGATTTGATGGACCGATTGAACTGGTGCTTGACGGGCTTCCGGAAGGTGTGACTGCCAGTGGACTGACAATTCCCCCGGGGCAGACTCGTGGGATTGTGCTGGTCACGGCGGATCAGAATGCACCGCGAGCGCTGACCTTTGCAAATTTCATCGCGCGGGCCAGCATTGCAGGACAGTCCGTTGAGCGGCCGTGTCACGTCGCTGCGGTTGCGTGGCCGATCGTGGATTCGTGGAGTGAGATTCCGGTTCCGCGACTGGTGCAGGGAGTTCCGGTTTCTGTGAGTGGTTCAGAGGTCGCACCGCTGACAATCGCAGCCAGAGAGAACAAGGTGTGGGAAGTGAAGGCCGGGGAAAAGCTGACCATTCCCCTGATTCATACGCGTCGCACCGAGTTTTCCGGAGGTGTGCTGCAGTTGAAAACATTTGGACATGGGTTTGTGAACAACCCTCAGTTTGATGTTCTGCTGACAGAGGATACCTCGCAGGCCGTTCTGGACACTGCCGCACTGAAGACGCCTCCGGGTGAGTATCAGATTGCATTTTACGGCAGTGCGGTGGCGAAGTATCAGTATTTTCCTGAAGGTGTTGCGCAGGCTGCCAGCGTGCTGAAAGCAGCTGAGGAGCAGGCGAGTCTGGCTGCGGAGAATCTCAAAAAACTGGAAGCGGATGTCGCGACTGCGGCTGACGACCAGAAATCCCTGTTGGCGGAACGCCTTGAGGCTGCCAGAGTTCAGCATCAGCAGACTGCAGCAGCCCTGATGGCCGCCACGCAGAAACACAAACTTGCAACGGAACAGTCAGCACCACGAGACACTGTTGATATTGTGATTTCAGAACCTATCGCAGTAAAAGTTCTTCCGGGAGAAGCCCAGTGAGCGATCCATTTTACGCAGCAGGAATTTGCCCGGGACCACAATTATTTGGCCCGTCTGCCCGTCGAGGTTTTCTGAAAATGGGGCTGGCTGGCTTTACAAGCCTCAGCTTGCCCGGATTACTGCGACTGCGAGCGACCGCGGCGGAGCCACCAGCGGCAGCCTCCGAAAAAACAGCCGTCATTATGGTGTGGAAGCCCGGTGGTTGTTCGCACATCGATACCTATGACCCCAAGCCCGAAGCGTCCGCGGAATATCGTGGCCCTTTCGGACTGATTGACACTAAAATTCCCGGGATGCAGTTTACCGAATTGCTGCCGATGCAGGCCGCCATTGCGGATAAATTCACGGTGCTGAGATCCATGCGGCAGAACGCTGCCGGGCATCCTGCCGGATCCATGCAGATGTTGTCTGGTGATCCGGACACTCGGGATAAGCCAAAGCCTCGACTTCCGGACTGGATGTCCGTGACGAATTATCTGCGGTCACTGGATGGCCGTGGGAAAAATCCGATTCCCTCGTATGTCGGAATCAATCCACCGCTGGAATACAATGGGCCCGCGTATCTTGGGGATGCCTATTCTCCATTTACGGTCAACGGAGATCCCAACTCGCCCGGATTTACCGTCCCCAATATCGGGTTGACTGATGCCAATGAGGTCCGTCGACTGGGGCGACGCAGCGGCTTGCGACAGAATCTGGACACTCTCGAACGAGCCTTTGATCGTCAGGGAGAACTGGAGGCGCTGGATCAGTTTGAGCAGCAGGCCATGACATTGTTGACGAATCCGGCGACGAAACAGGCCTTCGATCTGTCGCTGGAAGACGATCGCACGCGGGATCGGTACGGAAGAAATACGTGGGGACAGCAGCTGCTGATGGCACGACGCCTTGTGGAAGCAGGCGTCGATGTTCTGACCACCAGTCTGAACGGGCCGTTGTGCGGGCGAGTTCAGAATTGGGATGACCATGCTGTCAATCATCACGTCTTTGATGGACTTCGGTTCCGCGCTGCCGCCTACGATCAGGCGGTGAGTGCCCTGATTGAAGATATTTATGAGCGAGGGCTTGATAAGCGAGTTCTTGTGGTCGTCACCGGGGAATTTGGGCGAACGCCGAAGATCAACTACGCAGCAAGCACGGGGGCCGGAAATGCCAGTGCTCCCGCAGGCACGCAACAACCGGGACGCGATCACTGGCCACGAGCCTTCTCCAATATCTGGGCGGGCGGTGGCATTCAGACCGGAGGCTTCATCGGCGCGACGGATAAACGGGGTGAGGATTCCATCGAACGTATCTGCACGGCCGAAGATTTTCTGGCCACGATTTACCACCATCTGGGAATCGATTCTGCCAAAACGCTCATTCGTGACTTCAATGGTCGTCCGACACCAATTGTCGACCGCGGCCGTCCGATACCGGAACTGATTGGAAAAGGGTGAGCCGGTCCAGGTCCCGACGTCTCGCGTCCTTGTTTTCATTTTCCAGGTGGCGTGTGTGCGCAGATATCGCGCGCATTGGATCTGAGCGACAGAAGCTTTCGATGAACGGCGGTCGGTTTGCCTGGCCGCTTCGTTGCATGGCTGATTCGACGTGCGCGTCGACCACAGGGCTGCGCTGCGGTTGACGACGACGAGACGGTCGCGTCGATGACAAAGCATGGCGGGGGGCAGGCAGGGGCTCGGGTGGTGAACGATGTTCACCCGGGAGATTCGGGATCCGGGGCTTTTTTTCGCGATGGCAGCGGGGTGTCTCCCACGACGGCGAGCGGTGCGGCGTCAGCCC
>JALQWE010000349.1 GCA_023258825.1 Planctomycetaceae bacterium
GGTGCGGAGTCATGCGGCCGAATTGAATGTGGATCCTGCGCGACTGTGTGCGGCCGGGGGATCTGCGGGTGGGCACATTGCCTGCTGCACGGCATTGATTCGCGAAGTGGTGGCTGCGGGCGAGGACACTTCGGTCAGCTCCGTGCCGAATGCGCTGGCATTGTTTAACCCGGTGGTCATGCTGGCACCACTACCGGATAGCGACGTTGAGGAAGGGGCCGGATTGAAATTTGCGACCATTCAGAAGCGGCTTGGTGTACCGGCGGAATCGCTGTCTCCGGTGCATCACGTTCGTCGTGATCTTCCGCCGACGATTATCTTTCATGGTGATCGTGATACGACCGTGCCTTTCTCCAGTGTGCTTGAGTTTCAGCGCCGGATGACTGAGGCGGGGAATCGTTGCGAGTTGCAGCGTTTCGCGGGAGCACCCCATGGCTTCTTCAATCTGCGGCAATCAGAATCGCGTGCGGACCGTATGCGTGTGGACGCAGTGGCCGAAACGATGGACCAGCGGCGGCAGTGGCACCTGCGCAGCCTGTTACAACTGGACCAGTTTTTTGTCTCTCTGGGATGGCTTCAGGGCGCGGCTCGTCTTCCGGTTGTGGACAATCGCAACGTGAGGGTACGAGGACATCTGCAGCAGGCGCTCGCCACTCTGCGGAATCGAAAGTCGGGACGTGTCGCCTTTCTGGGTGGTTCGATTACGGAGATGGAAGGTTATCGACCCCTGGTCGAAAAGTGGTTGACAGAGACACTTCCGGAGACGGAGCTGAGTTTTGTGCGGGCAGGCATCGCATCGACCTGTTCCAATACTGGAGCTTTTCGATTTCAAAGGGATGTGCTTAGCGATGGGCCAATAGATCTGCTCTTTGTCGAATTTGCAGTGAATGATGACCAGGACGCGCGACACACGGCAGACGGTTGTGTTCAGGGGATGGAAGGCATTCTCAGACAGTTGTTCCGGCACAATCCTCAGGCCGGCGTAGTGATGGTGCACTTTGTCAATCCGGAGATGCTGGCGACGGCCCAGGGCGGGGACACTCAGTTGAGTGTGCGTCAGCACGAACGCGTGGCGCGCCACTACAATGTGAGTTCGATTGACCTTCCCGCTGAGGTGGCGGATCGGATTCAGGACGGAACGATGACGTGGGACACATGGGGCGGGACGCATCCCGGACCGGCTGGCAATGCGCATGCTGCAAAGCTGGTTTGTGAGATCCTGGCGTCAGCGATGAATTCTGAGCCCGAAAGAGAGACCGAAGTACCGTTGCCGGAGCCATTACTGGCGAACAGCTTTGATGGGGGAGGCTTTCTGGATCCGGAACAGGTGCGAGTTGGAACTGGCTGGCTGCACTCGGTGCCGGAGTGGGGGGCGATTGCGGGCAGTCAGCGCGAGCGATTCAGTCGTGAAGCGTTGTTTCACGGAACCACACCGGGAGCGGTACTGACATTTGACTTTACCGGCCGCGCGGTCGGTGCGTATCTGCTGGCTGGTCCCGATGCCGGGCGACTTGAAATCCGGATTGATCAGGGGCCGTGGACGACAGTGGAATTGTTTCACGATTACAGTGCCGGGCTGCATTATCCGCGGACAGTGATGTTTGCCAGCGATCTGGCGGAAGGTCCGCATGCTGTGGAGGTACGAATTGCCGAGGAGCATCACGAGAACAGCAAGGGAACGGCAGCTCGGATTCTGGCATTCACGATCAATCAGTAATGGCCGATGGTGAAGCTATGACGCCGTTGTCGGAGAGTTCAGATTCCGCGAGGCTGAAACTGGTCACCTCAGAGACCGTGCGGGAATTCCGTGTGGCGAATCCGGGGGAATTGCTGGACTGTGCCGGGGCAGGGAATCTGTCGGTGCATGTGATTCGTCAGCTGCAGGATCCTCACTGGCTGAAAGGTCTGGGAGAGCTCTGGGTTGCGGATCACCGGAGCGAAGTGCGACAGTTACTGGTTGGGTATCTGCGTGCCCCGTTAAACGCGCCGGGGCATGAGGTGCTGATCAGGACCTTGCTGCGGCAGGCGGAACGGCAGCAGAATGATCAGGTGATGGGGCTGCTGCTGGTGGCCTTTGATCGTGCAATTCGTCGAAACTGTCTGCCTGTGAAATCAGGGCAAGGCGAGGCGGCTGCAATGTCTGGCGAAAGGTCGGATCCGCAGAACGCTGCAGCCGGCGTCAGGCTCAGGACCCCTGCTGGCACGACGGAACTTCGACTGAGGGCTGTCACTGGTCTCAAGGGCGAGTTGATAGTTCCGGTTGAAACAGCGGCGACAAACCCGGCTGAAGGGCGAGTGAGGCGTTTTTTGTTTTCGGTGACGACAAGGCGATTTCTGCAGCGTCGATTGTGGCGTTACTTTCGACGGTTGGTCACTGTCGATCCCGTCCGATATCTCGACGCCGTGTGTCATTTGCTGCTGGAATACCGCGACACGGACACTCCCAATGGAATTGCGCTGCTGGATTGTCACGGCTTGATGCAGGTTCTGTTTGGTGAATCCGAAGTCGTAATTTCGACGAAATCAGGCTGGAAGTTGTCTCCGGAAAGAAGGCTCGCGGAATTACAAGCCGCACCCTCGTATCGAGCACTCTGGACGCAGGGACCGGAACGGCTGTGGATGCTGGCAGGAAACGCAAATGCGAGGGTGATTCGGCAGTGGGCGAGCCAGTTGCTGCGAGTGGACCACGCGGACTATCTGCGCACGGTGCCGAATTCCGAAGTGCTGCAACTGCTTGCTGCTGATGAGGCGTCCTGCCGACGATGGGCGCTGCAGTTGATGGAGCATGATCAGCGATGGTCTCAGCTTTCGGATGTTCAGTGGCGCGAGTTACTGGTACGTATTCCTGTCGAGGGGGCAAGCGAACTGTCGGCTGTCGTGGAGGCGATGCTGTGTTCTTCGACGCTGCCGATGGGTGTGGTGAAAGAGCTGCTCCATTCACCGTGGCCTGGGCATCGGGAGTTGGCCTTCGCGCGTCTTGTCGAAGGGGGCTTACTGACGCCGAACCTTGCATTGCAGGTGTTGACCGACGCGGGGCCGGAAGACGCCGTGTTGCCCGCGCTGGTATCTCGCTGGATGGAGTTGCAGCCTGACGACGCGATGGTATTGACGGGCGAACGCGTACTTCCGCTCCTGGGGCACGAGCAATGGTCGGTGCGCAGGACTGGCCAGCGGTTGCTGGAACGGCTGCCACACTTGTGGAGCGACCCGGAGGTCACGCGGCGAATAGCGGAAACGCGGTTTCAGGACGTCCGGCACTGGGTGGTCGGGCAATCTGAGGGAGAGCCGGGACATTGGATACGTCAGCATGCAGAGCGACCGTTGGTGGCGACTGCCCTGGCGAAATGCTGGCTGGCAATTGCTCGGGAAACCACCTGTCCCCAGCGGATCTGGGCTGGAATTCTGCAACAGGCGGCCGATTGGATTCGGCAGCGTCCGCAACAGCAGGCTCTCTGGCTGCCACTGTTTCAGCTGGGGCTGAATTCGGGAAAAAAAGGAGTCTTTGAACTATCGGTGCGACTGCTGACGGAGTTGCTGATTGACTGTGAGGAGCTTGGGACGTCTCTTGAGGAGATGGGAATTCGTCGGGCGAGCATAGTCTGAGAGATTGTGGAGCAGGATTCTGTGGGCTTGCTGGCTTGATTCTGCCATTCCCCTGACCGTGTATTGCGGAAGAGAATACGAAAAACGATGGGCGAATGCGGATTATTCCGCCAGGAGACGGAATGGGAATTGCGGGCCAGGGATGACGAGGATCCGGAAGTTGCCTGCAGGTGGTGTTGCCTGAGCAAATTGCGGGGTGTTGCAACGATAAACAGCCAAACGGTCCGGAACAGCACACAGTTGTGCTGGCTGGAACAGCGCTGATGCGTCAGAATAGGAGAAGAACAACGGATGGCAGGAGGGTGTTGAGCAGGTTACCGAGACTAAGATGCTGCGGTGTTCCGCCGTGGTTGCTACTGGCCAGTCATTGCTTCACCGTGGACACTGTTCGTCCGGCCCGCCTTGGTCGCTGGTGCCGCCCACGACAACGTGGTTACTGCTCCAGCGAGTCGACGGGCCGTTGCCCAGGTCCCCGGTCGACGCTTCGAAGTCGATAACACTCTCATCCTCTGCCATCTTTTGTTTTTCGGCCAGTGGTCCCGCGAGGATGTTACAACAGGGCTTCCTGAACATGTCTGACCTTGTGGAAGGAGAGTCGTATGACCTGGCGAATCTCGCGTGCTGAATCGCGCCGTCGTTATCTGTCGAAATTCGATGCCGCAGAGGCGCTGTGTTACGAGGCTCTGACGGGCGGGCTGAGTCAGGAGGAACGTCAGGCGTACCTGGAAGATTTGCGGCCGGTGCTGGCTGACCGCGGACCAGCGGCAGTGCTGGATGCCGGTGCAGGGACGGGAGCGGCCTGTCAGATACTTTCCGGTTTGCCGCACCTGGCACTGACGGCACTGGAACCGGCCCCGGCGATGCTGGCAGTTCTTCAGAGCAAACCGGAACTGAGTGCGGTCCGAACCGTGCAGGGATTTTGTGATGCTGCTGATGATCTGGGACTCTTCGTGCCTGAGCAGTTTGACATTATTATTTCGCGGCAGGTGATCAATGGGCTGTATGACCCGTTGACCGCCTTTCGCAACTGGTATGAGTGGCTGGATGCCGACGGAGTCGTGTTGATGCACGAAGCGCCGCGCCAGGCGCCGGGTGGGCAACTCGACCACCACCCGGGTCAGGCGCTCACGGTAGTCCCAGCACACCGCGAGGATGGCGGCGAACTGGATCACGATGTCGAAGGCCT
>JALQWE010000350.1 GCA_023258825.1 Planctomycetaceae bacterium
TCTCCTGCTGGGGCGAGGGGCTCGAGTTGTACAGATTTTCTCTTCCGGACTTGATGATTGCCGGGGACTGATGGGGTAAATCGGAGACTCTCGGCAACCCAGGAAAATTCGCAGAAAGGTGACGCCGCGAAACCGGGCAGCGACAAAAACACGTTGCAGATGATTTCAATTGCGGTGGGGGGGATGCGAGGTCTGCGCAATTTCAGATTGCGTAAAAAGTGGAATCAGCGATTGTTCAAGGGTCGGGGGGCATGAGGGCATCATCAGGCAGCAGATCCGGACCTGCGAATCCTCGGATTTGGCACACGCGAGTGCGAGGAACAGTCCGGCGGGTCTGTGTCAAAACGGCAGTCGCGGGGTTTGGACCACCGGCATGCACAGCCAGCAGATTTGACATAAAACCAACCCCTTCAATCACTTGCAACATATAAACAATTCGTGGCACGTGATTCGCTCAGTCGAAAACCTAGAGTCATTATCTGCATTTCTGGCCGGTGTGCGGGCCAGGGCAGTCACCGTGACGCTGGGTCGGTGGTTTGAAGGCAGGTTACAGGCAACAATCCAGCAGCAAAGTTTGATTCAAGGTCAGGAGAGGATCATGGCAAAGAAGGCTTCCGCGGGCGGGACTCGGATTGTGCCTCTGGGGGATCGTGTCGTACTGAAGCGTGCTGAGGCAGAAGAGAAGACTGCGGGCGGCATTCTGCTTCCGGATGCGGCCAAGAATAAGCCTCAGCGTGGAGAAGTGGTGTCTGTCGGCGACGGTCATGTGAATTCCAAGGGAGAGCGAATTCCATTGACGGTGAAGGAAGGGGACCGCGTGATTTTCAGTTCCTACGCCGGCGACGAGATTTCGATCGGGGACCAGACTTACCTGCTGATGCGTGAGAGCGACATTCTGGCAACGGTGTGAGCACAGCCGTGGGACGAGGTTCTGCAGTTTTGAGGTTGCTGCAAGCGAGCGGTGAACGTCAGGAAGTTGTGGAACCGTGTGGAGTCGTACCTGTGGTAACACTGAGGTTGGCCTTGCGGCTGTCCTGTTGTTGATCACGGGGCGATTGAGTGTGATTTTCACTTTAAAAGCATCGAACACAAGTTTCGAGTTGAACTTAATTGACTGGAGAGAGTTGTCATGGCAGCAAAGATGATTGCCTTTGATCAGGAAGCTCAGGAAGCCATGCGTCGTGGCGTGACGAAGCTGGCACGGGCCGTGAAAGTGACTCTGGGGCCACGTGGTCGGAACGTCATCATTGAGAAGAGTTTCGGTTCTCCGACTGTGACCAAGGACGGCGTCACGGTTGCTCGGGAAGTAGAGCTTCCGGATAAGTTCGAGGACATGGGTGCCCGAATGGTCCGTGAAGTTGCCAGCAAGACCAGCGACGTGGCTGGTGACGGCACCACGACTGCGACGGTGATGGCAGAAGCGATCTACAACGAAGGCTTGAAGGCGGTTGTCGCCGGTGTCAGCCCGCTCGAGATGAAGCGCGGTATGGACAAGGCCGTCGCCGACATCATCGCAAATCTGAAGTCGATGGCTCAGGAGTGCCGAAGCCGTAAGTCAATCGCACAGGTTGGCACCGTTGCTGCTAACGGCGACGAAGAGATTGGTCGGATTCTTGCCGACGCGATGGAGCAGGTTGGCAAGGACGGCGTGATCACGGTTGAAGAAGGCAAGAGCCTGGAGACAAACTTCGAAGTTGTCGAAGGTCTGCAGTTTGACCGTGGCTACCTGTCTCCGTACTTCGTGACCGACTCCGAAAGCATGGAAGTCGTCCTCGAAGATGCCTACGTGCTGATTCACGAGAAGAAGATCAGCAACATTAAGGACCTTGTTCCGGTTCTGGAAAAGGTTGTCAATTCGGGCAAGCCGCTGCTGATCATCGCTGAAGATGTTGAAGGCGAAGCGCTGGCAACTCTCGTGATCAACAAGCTTCGCGGAACGTTCAAGATTTGTGCAGTGAAGGCACCGGGCTATGGCGATCGCCGCAAGGCCATGTTGCAGGACATCGCCATTATGGTCGGTGGCACCGCGATTTTTGACGATCTTGGCATCAAGCTGGACAGCATTGATCTGACCGATCTCGGTACGGCTCGAAAGATTGTCGTGGACAAGGACAACACGACTGTCGTGGAAGGTGGCGGTCGCAAGGCTGACATCCAGGCACGCATCGAGCAGATTCGTCGCGAACTGGAAAACAGCTCCAGCGATTACGATCGTGAAAAGCTGGAAGAGCGCATCGCGAAGCTGGCCGGTGGCGTTGCTCAGGTCAACGTCGGTGCTGCGACAGAAAGCGAAATGAAAGAGAAGAAGGCACGCGTCGAGGATGCACTGCATGCCACACGAGCCGCTGTTGAAGAAGGAATTCTCCCAGGCGGTGGTGTTGCCATGCTGCGGGCGTCCACGGCTGTGAAGCCGGGCAAGCTCACTCATGACGAAAAGGTTGGTTACGAGATTATTGTCCGTGCCTGCCGTGCTCCTCTGACCCAGATTGCAGACAACGCCGGTGTCGACGGCGGTGTGGTTTGCGAGAAGGTGGCGTCCGGCGAAGGTAACTTCGGTTACAATGCCGCGACCGACAAGTTCGAAGACATGGTGAAGGCTGGTGTCATTGACCCAACCAAGGTGACTCGCACGGCACTGCAGAACGCAGCCAGCGTTTCCACCCTGCTGCTGACCAGCGACGCGTTGATCGCTGAAAAGCCAAAGGATGACAAGAAGTCCCACAACCATGGTGGCGAAGACATGTACTAGGCCGACGAACCGGGGCTGAGTTTTTTCTACACCACCGGAAAGACTTAGGTCACTCCGCAATGGTGCCTGAAACAATCGTCAGTCTTCGGTGCTGATCGGATCAGTGCCTACAGAACCGCGTCTGGTTGACAGACGCGGTTTTTTGTTTTCAGCAGGCACATCGGGCGATCTCAGTCCGTCAGACAAGGTGGCAGGCCAAAATTCCCCAACGTGCTATCCCCTCACTTTGTCAACTAAGACCGTCAGCCATTTCTGGTTCGCTCAGCGACCGCATCACTTCGGCAATTTCCGCTGGATACCCCCGGTTTCATCGGCGAAATCAGCATCCTCCCGCCCAGACTCGCTGGAATTGCCCTTCGCGCCGAAACTGATGACGCCTAGACTTTCGTCGGTCTTGTTTTCGGACCAGCAGATCGCTTCCGGGAACTGACGGATCTAATCCTTTCAAAAATCCCTCCCCCAAATCATTTCGCTTTCATGGGTTTGCTGCACTCATTTGACGGCCTGTCGGGCCGGCGAATGACTGGGCTAACCCGCCTGTACCCTGTGTCTTCCGGACAGAAATGCCACGTTTTTCGGACGTTGTCGTGTCTGTGCGCTCCTTTTTGCAGCCCGGAACCTGCTGGCGTATTCTGATCCCCGTTTGATACTCCTGTGACTGTGATTGCCAGTTCAACCATAGTCGATTCAGTGTTTCCCTGTCGTTTTGTTTCGTCACTGTTGTTTCATGCCAGATGCGCCGCGAGCTGTCCATATCCCGGTAATGCCGCGAGAGGTGCTGCAATGGTTGCGGCTTTCAGCGGGGCAGGTTGTCCTTGACGGGACGCTGGGAGCGGGTGGACATAGCAGCCTGATCCTGAAAGCCATTGGAGACAAGGGTCGACTGATCGGGCTTGATCGTGACCCGATGATGCTTGAGTTTGCGTCACAAAAGCTCACACAGACTAACGCGACCTTCGTGCGTGCGAGCTACTCAGATTCGGCAGAAATTCTGCGTCAACTGGGAGTGTCAGCAGTGGACCGGGTTCTGTTGGACCTGGGATTGTCATCTGATCAACTGGCCGATCGACAACGTGGATTTGGGTTTGACGCTGGCGGACCACTCGACATGCGTTTCTTCCCAAAGGAAGGTCGATCGGCGAGCGAAATTCTGGAGGAGTGGTCTGAATCTGAACTGGAACGAATATTTCTGGAATACGGCGAGGAGCCTCAGGCAGCCCGCGTGGCGGCGGCAATTGGACGCCGACGTCGACGTGGACAGGCCATCAGAACCGGCGAGGATCTGCTGGCCTGCCTGGGCGAGACTTGCGGAAATCCCGGAACGGAGCCGGGACGAACGGTGGCGACTCGAATCTTTCAATCGCTTCGAATCGCTGTCAATGATGAGTTGAAGCATGTTGAAAAGATGCTGACAGCAGTACTGCCCACGATTTTGAATCCCGGCGGCATTGCGGTGATTATCTCCTTCCACTCGCTGGAAGATCGACTTGTAAAAAATGCGTTCAAAGGACACCACGGATGGCAGGTACTGACAAAAACACCAATCGAGGCCATGCCAGCGGAAGTGCGGATCAACCCCCGCAGTCGCCCGGCGAAGTTGCGAGCGGCGCAGTGGCTACCGAGTCAACCGGGGCGCTGAAACCAGCGCCCCCCGTGAAGCCCGCCGGTAACGCTCGAAAACTAAGTCACGAAGCGAAACTCGGCATCATGGTGATCATGGTGCTGGTGTTTTCGTTCGGGTTCATCGTGTATCGGAAGATGCCTATGTCGACCGGCTTTTCGACAGCGCCCAGCAATTCGGCGCGCCGTTCATCAAAGCTGGCGCACCGCGGGCCTTTGTCGATCTGAACCGTTCCGCCGAAGAACTGGACCCCGCCCTGATCGAAGGCGTGCGCCGCGTGGGCCACAACCCGCGTGTGGCGTCTGGTTTGGGTGTGATCCCCCGTGTCGTATCGAACGGACGCGCGATTTATCGGGGCAAATTGCCCATGATCGAAGCCGAACGGCGTATCGCGCTTTATT